>CAZYJA010000051.1:0-12562 GCA_964647245.1 uncultured Syntrophomonas sp.
CCTTCACATAACCCAAGACCTGCCAGGTAGCCCCGAAAACCTGAGGGATACACCTTAATGAATACGCATCCTGGACTCGCAGCTCTCCCTGACGGCTAATCAGTTGGCTGCCTGCCAAAATCGTTCTCATCCTACGAGCAACGTCCACCTGTTCCTGATATCCACGGGCAATATGCACATCTTCATCAAAAGCATCGATAATACCCCGCAGCCCTTCTATCGTTAACGCCGCAATCATCTCGGCCTGGAAAGCGAGTTTTTCCGATTCTATATAAGCAACCGCCCCCATGGCTGTCATTGCCTGGGTACCATTTATTAAGGCCAGCCCCTCTTTGGCTTGCAGTACAATGGGCGTAATGCCCTCAGCATTTAAGGCTTCCAGGGCAGGACATTTTTTCCCCCGATAATAAACTTTTCCTTCCCCGATTAGTACCAAGGCCAGGTGAGCAAGGGGTATTAAATCCCCGCTGGCACCCAGGGACCCCTGTTGGGGTATAAGCGGATGAATACGGGCATTAAGCATCTTTACCAGCGTTTCCACAATTACTCTGCGCACTCCGGAAAATCCTTTTAAAAGAGTATTGGCCCGCAACAGCAGCATGGCTCTGCTTACAGTTTCGGAAAATGGTTCACCCACTCCACAGGCATGCGAATGAATTAAATTAAGTTGTAGTTCCTCGGTATCCTCACTTTTGACCAAAACATCGCTGAATTTTCCAAAACCCGTGGTGATTCCATATACAATTTTCCCTTTTTCAACAATGGCCTCAACTGCCCTGCGGCTGGCATCGACTCTTTCCAGACTTGCAGCCGAGACATGTACTTTTTGATCTCCATAAATTACATCTCTGATTTCCTTTAGGGTTAACGAATGACCTGTTAATGTGATCACTTAAATCATGACCTCCTTCTTGATAAAAAAAGGGCTCTATTAATAAAAGTCACTGACTTTCATTAATAGAGCCCCCTATTTACTAAAATACTATAGGCTCTAAAATATGGATTTATCGATATTCACTATACGTGATTAATCCCTAACCCGACTACCTCATGCTCCAAGCCTTTTATGGGCGCTCCTATCGTTCCATAAAGTGCTACGGCAATCCATTCACCCTCTTCTAAGCTGTCATAAGGGTTACCCTTAATAATTGAAAACCGTAATCCGACGGTGCGTAAAACTGATCCCAATTGGATCTGACCCCGGGTTACTCCCTCCATTGCTTCTAATATAGCATGGTAGAGGGCATGGGACTCCCGGTATACATCCTGCTTGATAATCCCGTGCTTTTTGGCTGCAGTTTCGATAGCAGCAACTACTTTGTGGGATTCCATCGAGCCAACTTTTCCCAGACAGAATTTCCACTGTAGTTCCTCCAAAGCATGGGTATCTTCAGAACTTGGTTCTTCCATTAACACTAGAAGCAGCGCGTTTTTACCGATAAGATTCTTGGACAAATGAGACATCTGGATGCACACTTTCTAAAATCTAAAAACTATCTTCATTGTAAGTATTTAGCCGCGCTTTGTCTATTTATTTAACCGGTAGATATGTTGCGCCGGTTGGATCGACTAAATCAGATCTGCGTTCATAATTGCGAGCTTTCACATATGTATAATTGCTCGAATTATTGCTTTGCGATAATGATCCCGAGGCGGTGCCCCTATACATTTCCAAATGCAGCATTGCAGTTCCGGCATTGTTGGTCATAATCTTTCCGATTACGTCCCCCCTATGGACAATTGTACCAACCGATACCGCAGGTCCAATCTCACCATATCGCGCAATAGTTCCATCCGTATTTTGCACTTCTACTGCACTTGTATTTTGGAAAAACAGACTTATACGAATTACTTTTCCATCGGTCATTGCATATACGGGGGTGCCACCAGGGGCAATAAAATCAATTGCCGCATGTGCCCGGCCATTTGCTCGGGCTGCTCCAAAATACCTGGCTCCTCCAGTGGTGTCTGCCGTCTGCTTGCCTTTAACTGGCTGCAGCCACGTTTTTCTAGTCTGCCAGAAACTCGCACTATCATTTTGGGTGGTAGTAGTAACTGGGTTGGTAGTTTTTCCTCTGGATACGTTGCTGTCTGCTCTAGTATCCTGAACTTCATTTACCGGAGATGGTTTCACAACGATGTCCGGCTTTTTTTCCGTTACTTGCGCACTTGTATCTGGCTTTTCCATTACCGGCAGACCGGCATCTTTTCCAATGGTTTCTCCATTTTCAGCCACGGCCTGGTCAGAATTTGCAGATGATTCCTGCGTTATGTTTACGTCAGCAATGTTGCTTCGTTCTGCTTTCGAAGGAGCCTGTTGTACCGCTATTCCAATCGAAATTAATATAAGCACCGCTAATGCTGTTATCAACGATAACTTGTTAGCTGAAGGTTTTCCTGGCATTGCAAATATCTCCTCACATGTTAAGTAATTGCCTTTCCCAATAAACAAAGCAACTCATATCTAGTAAAATTTCGACAATATCTATAAGTTACCTTTATTTCTAATATGCAATTTATAACAAGAGGAGTAATATTTAGTTGATAAACAGCGATTTCATCCCAATATGGCAATAAATAACGTCTTCTTGTGTCTATTCACTAATCAATTCTGCAAAATTCCATATAAATCGGTCGCTTATTTCCTGCACCCGATCCAATTCCGCCGCTGCTGAAGCATCATGCACGCCCCAACCAGTGAATTCCGTATTTAAAAGGGTAAGCAGCGCATGTAACGAATCCTCGAAAACCACACATTCATGGGGCGGACAATCCAAACGGCGAGCCGCTTCCATAAATATATCCGGAAATTCTTTGCCCTTGCCAACTTCATCAACCGTAATTACAAATTCAAAGTAATCCAAAATCCCCAGACGGGACAAAGCTGCTTCTGCCAATCGTTTATCAGTTGCAGTAGCCACACACATTGGCGTTCCCAGTGCCCGTAGTTGGTTCAGGTAATCAATGACGAAGGGCTTAAGTTCTATGGTTGTATAATAATGATGGGCAACCGCATTCATCCAGTGTTCCATGAGGTCTTCAACCGTCGTGTCCAAGGTGAACTCACTTAAGAAATACTCCGCCGAAATACGAAAGCTCATGGTTTTCAGTTTTTCCCGCAGACCATCCGGTGGGGTTATGCCCTGGGCGAGCAAATAGTCAGAACCCACGTTTTCCCATACCGGCATCGAATCCAGGAGGGTCCCGTCCAGATCAAAAATAGCTGCTTTCATAATTATCCTTCCTCTAGTCATAAAATGGATTATTAACCGCCGTTATTTCTTTAATAAATTAAAAGATAGCTTCTAGGAGTTCTTGAAATATTTCAAAATTCTATTCTTATTCTCAATGTATATCAATGCAATCAATCCGAAAATGATAGTTGTTATTAGTATCCAAATTATATTCTGATAAAAAGCGATAGTGTTAAATTTCTCGATATCGGTAGGTGAGGCAAGCCCAACCAGCACCCTGTATATTCTTAATAACATTCTTAGTATACAAGCCATAGTAATGGTGATGAGTATTAATAATGATATAAAAACAGATTTTATCATCAGCTTCCACCTTGCAACCTATATTTTAGCTGAGGACTGGTAAACCGACTCAGCTTCACATCGTTTTTTTATACCTCTTAACATCAATGTTTGCTGAATGCCTGCACCCCTAAGACTACTTTCAGGTGCTTATTATTGGCCTAATGAGTTGAATATTGCAAATCCATACTTGGCAGGGTGTTAAGATATTATTTAAACAATGATTTGACCCATATTATATCATCATGGGTTATACAGGAGAACACCCGCAGGAGAAATAAATAAATAGCAGCGGTTAGCAAGAGATGTAAATGTATTAAAGCAGATTTTATAAGATTTATATCTTGCAGTAAAGTAACAATTCCGATGGCTCCGATTATGCAGAATACCGACTTAACTATGCCATACCAGTCTATTTTCAGTCTTGTAACCTTTATAAGTCGGTTTATACTCAAGGCGAAATTCAAGATCCTTATAAGATAAACTGTAATAAGATATCCAGTTATAGCATACCGGGGGAGCAGCAAATATGTCATACCCACATTAATTAATGAGGTGAACATATTATAGCGCATTGAACTCACCTGTTCATCTATGCCTTTCAGCATATTATCCACGATATTATCAAGGTACATAACTGGAATTAGCGGCGCCAGCACCATAATAAAATATCCCACTTCCGAATTATTATAAATTGCCATGCCCAGTTCTTTAGAATAACGCCAGAACATCCACGCTACTCCGATGGATAAAATAACGCCCAAATTGAAAACGCGGGCGATTATATAGTTAAGCCGATTATAACTGTTACTTGCCCTACACTCGGCCAACTCCGGAACGATTAGTTCGGAAATTGACTCAAGCAATACGGAAGGGAACATTATTACCGGCATGGTCATGCCCTGGATCACGCCAAATGTGGAAATGGCTTCTTTACTTGACTCACCGCTCTTTTTTAGTCCGTAGGGTATTAGCAATTGTTGAATGGTTCTTACGATAGACATGACGTAGGAGCTAAAAGCGATAGGCAGGATTATATGGAACATGCGCAATACTAGATCTGGCCCAGCTGGGCCGTTCTTACTGACTCCCGGCTGGTCAGTCCTATAGAGGATAAATAGCAATAGGAATGAGCAAAACTCCCCTATACAAGCCCCCAATACTACCGCTGCACAGGCGAATTCGAGCCCCCTGGGCAAAAATATACCCAGGAACAGTATTGTCGCAGCTATTTTTATTAATTGCTCTAAATATTGCACCCCTACTGACTTAATAACTTTACGCACCGCAATAAAGTATCCGCTTAAAACTGAAGACAAGGAGATAAATGGCAGGCTAAAGGCAAAGATACGCAGCGATAATATAGTTCGTGGGTCATTAAGCCAGAAAGTGCCGATATATTCCGCTTTTAGATTTACCACGACCATTGCTAGAACACTAAGTATTACCCCGAAAACCAAGCAATTACGTACAGCCTTAATTGCTCCAGCTGGGTTCCCTGTTCCCATTTCCTCAGCGACTAAGCGGGTCGAGGCAAATTTAATACCCGCTGTTGAAAAGATGATGGCCAAAAAATAAATGGCAGTTATTAATTGAAAAAGCCCCATGCCTTCCTGGCCCAGCTTATTTGAAAGGTATACTTGAAAGGATATGTTTACCGTACGTAAAATCAAGGAGGTTACGGTCAAAATTAGTAAATTTATAAATATTACTTTTACTTTTTTCAAATTTTCACCGCTTAAGCATCTATTTACTTATATCTATGGCCCGGACTATACATTTATTCGAAGCTTAACTCCAATAAAAAAGCCCTGGATGCTTTAGCATATGGTGAGGCCTTGGCAATATTCAAACATTACGAGTTTCTCTAAGGTGGAGATAAATAAAGCTAATCAAAAATCTCCCTTCACTCACTAATATTTTGCTTCTGAAAACTAGCAATTCTAATAGTGAAAGTAAGATAGTACCCAATAATTACAAGCAAAATATCCACAACGATTCTAAATAAAACATCGATTAAAAAACCAGTAAACAAGATCGGCATAAAAACGAGAAATACAGCCCAGTTAATTCCAAAAATGCAAAATCCGAATATTACTGAACTACGCGCCAGGGTTGACGTTTTTGCAGCTTGCCCCAACAAAATACATACTATCCCTATACAGGCACCCATAAGTAGTGTCCATAAAAATGTGTAAAATGGGCTTGTTTGGTATCCTGATTGAATAATTCCCGCAAAATATGCAACATATCTTCCAAAGATAAAGATCACGGAGAAAATGCATATAGTCAACAGCTTCTGCTTTAAAGTAAACAGGTCTGACTTCGTATTCTCGCAATTCTTAACTATAAGCAAGCCAAATAATGTACTCATTATAAGAACGGGTATCGCATCACTGAGGCCTACCACAAATTCATTGATTACCGGATTACCAAATAAGGCAACCCCCTCAAGCATGGCAAACAGCCAAAGCATTGCAATTGCAGACCCATACCGCAGTCCTTTTTTAACCCCAGCTCCGGGAATATTGTTTTGGAACCGATAAAACACATAAGCGGCACTGGAAAAAGCAAGCAATGCCCAAAGAGTTGCTGAAACCTCTGTTCCTAATAATTCAGCTAATGTACTGTAGTATGGTGTTTCCGGCATAGTGCTGTATCCACTTGTTACCAGATGAAGGATAATATCAAGCAGTACACAAATGACTATTATTGCTACAAATTTTATTCGTGTATTTTTTTTCATAAGATCACTCCCCCTCTGTTTCTTTAATAAGCAAAATGCTATTATTTTATTTTGGTTATATTATCCATTTAGGTTAGATTTAAGGCCAATAGTACTGCGTACCCCTTTAAGCTTATTCTTCTACCCCTTGCTTTCCGAAACCTTGGCCGTATTTGATGGCATGTAGCTGCCCGGCAGTTGCCCAGTTTTCCCGGGGGTATTCATCGATTACCACCGTTACCCACTCTGCCTTAACATCAAGGATTCTAACCGCTTCACGCGTTATGGATTCAACCAGTTCCTGTTTGACTTCCCTGGTTCTACCTTCAGCAATTTTAATATTAATAAACGGCATTTTATCTTCCTTCCTTCCAGTTAAAAATAGCCTTCAATATCTTCTAAATGAATCACCGTTACATCGGTTACATCGGGACGTTCATAACGTAACACGTAGCCGTTTTACTGTTACTGACAGAAGAACCAAACGTCTGATCTTTATACTATGAACGTCCCGATGTAACCGAAGGTTGCATATTTTTGTCATTCTCCTACCACTCCTCTGCCTAACGATGGTCCAAATGTCTATGACCCCGTCCCCGTGACATCAACATCTGAATGCTTCACAACATATGGATAATCCTGTAATAAAAGTCAAACATAAATATAAAGAAAATACAATGAAAATAAGTATAACAAGCTAACCAGTACCAATGGTGGCTGGCTGTTTAGACTGAATGCTCATAACAAGATAATATCAATTCAATTTTAAATGTTATTTCCCAAATATACAGCATGCTTATTATACGAAACTATTCTGCCTCCCGGAGCCGCTCCACGATACTTTGATTGTCAGTCATGGCATACGATACCAAAGGAATCATCACGCCAAGCACAAGCAGGAAAGGCAGCACGCTTAAAAGCGGCCACAGAATGAAATGATAACTGACAAACCACAGCAGACCACAGAAGGATTTGACAATCAAAAGTGAAAATACCGTGCCGAAAACGAGCGAAAGCGCACACGTGGCAAGCGTATAATAGAAGCCTTCAAACATCAGCATCCTGCGCAGTTGCTTCCGGGTCATGCCTATGCTTTGCAGCATAGCAAATTCCTGGCGCCGGGTCAAAATGCTGGTGAGAATGGCATTGACAAAATTCAGAATGCCAATCAGCCCGATGATGAAGCTGAGTGCGCCGCCAATCATGACAACGGTAAGCTGCAAACCGGAAAACTCCTTGAGGGAGGTAAACTTCGAGGTGTAATTCATGACCGGTTCCATCGAATCGGTGTAGCTCTGCAAAAAGCGCTCCATAGCCGCTTCTTGATCTTCGGCAACATTGAAGGCATAGCTCATGACGGCAGGCTGCATTACCATTGTTTTGTAGATATCCGCTGGGAGATAGAAGTTATAGTCCCAGCCGCAACGGTCTGAATTGGAATATTGTTTGACAGCCACATGCCCCAGCACGATAAAATCCTGGGTAGTGTACTCCCTGCTGGCAAATGTTTCCGACGTCCCCTTGTAGTTATGAAGCGTGACCGTTTCGCCCATCGCAAAATGAATGCTGTCCATTTCCGGCACGTTGTTGTCGTCCAACTTAACACCCTCCAGAATGTACTTGCCGGTGGCCAGCTTGGCAAAATCAAGTACGCCGTCGATCAGCTCCAGCCGGTGAAGCGGCAGATCCTCCAGACCATAGACCGCAGCCATGAAGTCGCCGTAGGAGTTGATGTTATAATCCTGGGTGGTGTTCTTTTCGTCTTCTGTGGCAAACAGTTCCTCGCTGCCGCCGTACAGGCGCCCACCCTCTTCAAATCCGGGTTGAGCTTCCACCGCCTGAATCATGCTCTCACTGGTTTGGTTTTCGGGACCGATAAAGTCATTTTGAAAGTAGTCGGCATGGGCAATCAGAAAATCGGTATCCGTAAATTTGGAGAGGAACTTATCCATGTCAATGCTCTGAGACAGCGTAAACACTGTATTGAGCAGCACAAGGCTCAGGGACAAGCTGATGACGACCAGAACGGTGCGTCTTTTGTTGCGTCCTAAATTGGCCAGGGCCATACGGGGCATTTTCCCGCCGGCGGTGGATTTTATCAGTTTAGAGTTCTGCTTGGCATTTCCGTCCGTATACCGCACTGCCTCTACTGGTGAGACAGCGGCGGCTATCCTGCCCGGCTTAAAGGTGCTGATGAGCACGGTAACCAAGGCGAACAGCGCCGAGCCGATGAATATTAATGGGCTGGGCGAGACAGACACCGCACTTACGGCATAGGTGGAATTGTTCATAATGAGGGGAACCAGCGATTTGCCGGTAAAAAAACCTGCAATCAGTCCGATTGGAATTCCTATGGCAGACAGGATCAGTGCCTGTCTGCGGATAATCCGGCGGATCTGAGTCCCGGTTGTCCCGATGGTTTTTAGGAGGCCATAAAAGCGGATATCCTTCATGACGGAAATCTGAAATATGTTATATATAATGAGATAACCGGTGAATACGATTAACAACAAACCGCAAAGCAGCGCAATCAGCGTGCCCGCGTCCATACCAAAGTTTGTGGAAAGGTACGACCAGTTCACATTATGCTCCAGATAATTTGGAGCGTTTTCATCTATAGAATAACCACTGTCGGTAATTACCTCAGTGAGTTTGCCCTCTAAATCCATACTGTTGCCGAACATGATATAAGCTTTGATGACCCCTGTCAGAGAATTATCCTGCTTATAAGTATTTTGCAGTTCATCCAAATGGATATCTAAATAGGACCGTGAGGCAAAGATCAACCCGATGTTAAAAACTGGATCGCTCTCCCACCAGCCTGCCAGGACGAAATCGCGCTGTATTTCCTCCCCCCTGATGTTAAGCGTCAGGGTAAGGGGTGCGCCTACCTCCAAGGGGACTCCCATCAGCTGCAAAGTCTTAGTGTCAGCAATCACTTCGTTTTCAGCCACTGGTTTATGGCCGCTGGTGGGCTCACAAAATCCAAACTTCAGTCCCACATCATCATAATACCAAAATTCCGCACGGCGCTTCAAAAACTCTTCGTTTTCCACATCGTCGCTTAACATACGGTTATAGGCAATTTCTTTAATGAGCGGATGGTCTTTAATATCTTCAAATTCCTGATCGGTAATATACTTTAAGACAGCGTGACCGTAGCTGCCTGCCTGCCGCATCGTGGCTTGTTGGATACTCTCCACCGTACCCATCCCCATCGTAAAAAGTGTAGTAAAGAGCACGGCAGTTAGCGCAATGGCCATGATGGCAATCAGGTTGCGGGCTTTATTGGCCCGAAAGCTCTTGTCAGCCAAATTGCGAATCGCTTTTTGGTTCTTCACCTTGATCATTGGCCTTCACCACCCACGATTTTCCCGTCTTCAAGGCGGATGATGCGGTCTGCCAACTGGGCAATTTCCTCGTTATGTGTAATCATGACAATGGTCTGGCTGAACTTTTCACTGGTGACCTTTAACAGCCCCAGAACATCCTGGCTGGTTTTGCTGTCAAGATTTCCGGTGGGCTCATCGGCAAGAATAATGGCAGGCTTGGCGGCCAGGGCACGGGCAATGGCCACACGCTGCTGCTGACCGCCAGAGAGATTATTGGGCAGATTCTGAAGTTTACTTTCTAAACCAAGTGTTTTGATGATTTGATTCAAGTATTCATTGTCCGGCTCGTTGCCATCCAGTTGGATGGGTAACACAATGTTTTCATACACATTAAGCACCGGCACAAGATTATAATTCTGAAACACAAAACCGATTTTTCTGCGGCGAAAAATCGTCAGTTCTTCGTCTTTCAGCAAAAAGATTCCCTTTCCATCAACGGTGACTGTGCCGCTGCTGGGACGGTCAAGCCCGCCCAGCATATGGAGAAGGGTGGACTTGCCGCTGCCGGATGTACCGACGATGGCTACAAACTCCCCGTTCTCCACGGTGAGGCCTACGCCGTCTAACGCTTTGACCGTTGTATCCCCGCTGCCGTAATATTTTTTCAGGTTCGTTGTTTCCAGTATTGTCATTTTGTTTTCCCTCCAAAAGAAAATAGTCTGTATCACAGTTGCCCACAATACTGACTATACCAGACCAATCTTTCCACAATCTTTCTGAAATCTAACAGTTTTGCAAGATTTACTTTTCCCGAGGCAAAAAAATCGAAAAGGTAGAACCACTACCCAGCCCAGATGACACCTTGATATAACCTCCCTCAGCTGAGACGATCTCTCTGGCCAAAAAAAGCCCCAGGCCAACCCCTTCTTGATTTACCGCGGCTCCCGAGCGGTAGAAACGGGTGAATATTTTACTTTGTTCCTCCTCGGCAATCCCCATCCCGTTGTCGGTAATGTCAATACGGCAGAACAGCTCATAGGGCAGGACTTTTAAGGTAATGCTCCCGCCACTTGCGGTGTATTTTATGGCATTATCCAGAATATTATAGACTGCTTCGATCGTCCATTTCAGGTCAAAACAGGCCCTGCTCTCCGTATCTTCAAGGACAACGGAAATGCCCTTAGCCTCCGCCTTGGGTCTGATTTGTTCCCGCGCTTCGTCCAGTAACCTTTGTAGGACTTCCTGTTTCGGTAAGACCGTAATAATACCCGTTTCCAGACGTGATGTTTTCACCAAAGCACTGATGAGGAAATTCAGCTTTTCCGCCTGCGCAGATAAGGCCTGCACACAAACGGTACAGTCCTCCGGCAATTCGTGTTCACCTAGCAGTTGTGAATAGAGTAGGATATTGGCAATGGGCGTTTTGGTCTGATGAGAAATGTCAGAGATCAGCCCTTTTATTTTATCCTTTTCCGCCAGCAGATTTTTGGAAGAAACCGCACAGCTGGAAAGATACCGGGCCAGCTTAGCTTCCACCGCGGACAAAGCAGATTCATCGAAAACACCTTGGGCAAAGCTGCCGTTTATAGCTGTGTTCAACATATCCCCAATCTTTTCAAACGTTTTCTTGGTCCTTTGGTGGTACAAGATAATCACCATCGCAGCCACGAATACCGCAGCCATGGCAATCCCGATACAGGCGTAATCAAGAGTGTTCATATCACTTTACCGCCCAGGTGTAGCCGATGCCATAGACAGTTTTGATATAGTGGGGTGCAGAAGGGAGTTTTTCCAATTTATCACGCAGTCTTTTTATGGTAACAGACAGGGCATTTTCGTCAACATACGCTGCTCCGTCTGTCCAAATCCGGTCCACCAAATCTGAACGGGAAATGGTTTTTCCTCTGTTCTCTATCAAGACCCGGAGCAATTTCTGCTCGGTTTTGCTGAGTTCAATGAGTTGGCCATCCTTCAAAAACTCCATCTTATCAAAGGAAAAGGAAAACGCATCAATCTGTACGCTATCGGAAAGCTGTTGTCTGCCCTTTCTCAGTTGGACGCCTACCCTGGCCCGCAGCACCATCAGGCTGAAAGGTTTTGTGATGTAGTCATCCGCACCAAGCTCAAAACCTGTTACAATATCAGTTTCCAAATCATTGGCGGTCAGGACAATTACAGGTAATGCCAACGTCCGGCGAACCTCAGCCAAAAGGTCAAGACCACTGCCATCCGGTAAATTGACATCTAAGATCACCAAATCAAAGCAGTTGTTTCTCAGCTGTTGCTTGGCATCAGCAATATCATACGCCTGCACAAAGGTAGCGTGATCATCTTTTAGAGCAAGGACAATGCCGTTGCTTAGGGCGGTATCATCCTCGACGATTAAAATGCGATTCATCATGCATCTCCTGTTTTGTAGATTATAAAAATAATTAGTATCTCATAACATATATCCAGCTTCTGATTTGCGGTCACATCAGGGAATAGTGGTCCATAAAGGCTATCTCCCAGGTTAATCTTTTATCAATATTTCTATCATTAATATCATTCAATACAGCATCCGCGCATGAATATTGCCATGAATATCGGAAATTAAGCAACCTTCAAAACCGGAATTTCTTACCCCTCCCTTAGAGCCTTCAAAATATGGATAACTGGGAAGTAACTCATTGCAAACTCAATACCTAGGCAGTTTGCTTTGCTCCTGGTAGAACTCCTCTATACCGATCTCCTTCATCCGCCGGTTGAAGTTCAGCCACCTCTCCCGTATCTGGGTGTCTATTTTCTTAGAGCAGGGGAATTCCCTACACTGGAAGCAGAAATCCACCCCTTTTTCCCGGGTACATACGCCGGCAACGCACTCGATAGGGCAGAGCACGTTATTCCCTCGGCATCCGCTGCATGCGGCCTGGGCGAATGACTTCAGTACCTCTTCGAACTGGGGGTAGCCAACGAACACCGGCTTTATC
>CAZYJA010000052.1:0-2752 GCA_964647245.1 uncultured Syntrophomonas sp.
AACTGGGCGATGACCACTTTGATGCCAATTTCTACAAGGGCAAAATCGCCAGCGCCAAATTCTATATCATGAACCATGTTACCGATGTATTCGGATTCGAGAAGTCCATGAAGGCCGGCGACAAGAGCGCTATTGACATCCCCGAAGCGGCATTTTTATAATCCGGATGGACTATGCCCCCAGGACAGGAAGCCATTATTCGTATTTTCAACATTGACCGCTCGTCTCCCAGAATTGGCACTGGGCCGAAGACTGGGAGACCCGGGTCTTACGACCAGAATAGCATAGCGTTCGAGATAAAAAAGCGGAACTCGTTTGAGTTCCGCTTTTTGGTAAACCAGGGAATTGCTATTTTTTAAGGGTGTTTAACTAACGTTGAATGATCCAACTGGCCCTAAAAAACTATTGCTTTAGTAATAAGTAATTTTCGCGGCCCGGGTTATCTTTTATTGGCATACTACGGGTGATACCGTACTTGGCAGCTTTTCTAACTACTGTCGATTGGTTAATATCTAGAACTCTGGCAATTTCATAGGTGGATTTGCATCGGGAAAATGCGTCCTCCAAAACTTTACGTTCCGTATCTTCAACAGCGCAACGTAGTGAAATGCTTTCGGAGTCTGAACTTGCAACATCATATTGAGAATTATTTAACCAGAAAGGTAGATCGTCCACCGATATTATATCATTAGCCGAAGTGACTATAAGGCGCTCAATTAGATTTTCCAGTTCCCTTACGTTACCTGGCCAATCGTGTTCCATAAAACAATCTATCACATCGGGATCCAGCTTTTTATTAATATTGCCGGTACCATATTTATGATTGAAAAAATCCATAAAATAATTGGTTAAGACCGGGATATCTTCCCGTCGTTCGCGCAGAGCCGGGACACGGATGGGAACAACATTCAAACGGTAAAACAGATCCTGGCGGAACCGACCGTTGATTATCATTTCAGCCAGATTACGGTTAGTTCCCGTCAATATTCGAATATCTACAGTAAGCTTTTTTATCCCACCGACTCGGGTTATCTCTTTGTCCTGCAGGACTCTTAAAAGTTTAACTTGTAGACTTAAAGGCATATCTCCAATTTCATCGAGGAAAAGTATTCCTCCCGCAGCTACCTCAAAAAGGCCTGCCTTGCCATGCTTACTGGCACCAGAGAAGGCTCCTGGTTCATAACCGAAAAATTCCGATTCCAAAAGGTTTTCAGGAATAGCACCACAGTTTATTTTAATCAAAGGGCCGTTTTTGCGATTGCTATTTAGATGAATCAGATCCGCTATTAATTCCTTACCTACTCCCGACTCTCCCTGGATAAGAACTGTAGAATCAACTCGAGCTATCCGGGTTGCAATTTTGACCAGTTCTTGCATGCGTTTTGAATGGATTACAAATTGCTTAGAGGTTGGGGACTTAAATGAAAAAATATTATCTTTGGCCACCGAGATATCAGGGGCTGGTTCTGATTGGTTGGTTTTATAAACTGTAGGAATAATGTTTTTGGCTGTCATGGGTAGCAAATCTTTTACCGCTGTATTTAGCGGAAGTCCCTGGGCTATCAAATAAATAATGTGATCACGGGTAAAAACACCTACGGGCTGATCAAAATCATTAATCACTTGAATGCGATCGAGGTCGTACTCGAAAAGTAGACGGGCAACCTCGTCTGCAGTTTGCCAGGATTTTATTAATGAGGGGTTATTCGTTTTCATTGCGTTTAATTTTATCACCTCCTTCTCACTTGAAAATTATCCCTATGTTAATTTTAGCACAGATTAGACAAACTGGTAAGACTTGTTGCTTTTAAAGGCGATGAGAAATAAACTAATATTTATAAACGATTTAACAGAATCTAAGCATATGGAGGTTGGTTAATATATGATGATAAAACTTGCCTATGGTGAAAAGTATTTAGAATTAAATTGGGCGGATAATAAAGAAGCAAGTATAATTCAAGCCCCTAAATCCACTTTTTCGGTGCAGCAGGAAGAATTAATTCATAATGCCATGGAGAACCCTATTGGCACGGCAACCTTAAGGGAAATTATTGCGAGTAAATCAGCCCGAAATGCAGTCATTATTGTTAATGATATAACTAGACCAACTCCCTATAATTTAATGCTTCCTCCTTTATTGGAAGAAATGGAGAAGGGCGGAATTAGGTCAGAAAATATAACCCTAATCGTCGCGACGGGAATCCATCGTAAGCATACAGCGGCTGATAATAGGTTGGTTTTTGGTGACGAGATATGTAATAAATATCGGATCGAGAATCACGACTGCGATGAAAACCTGATTTCTCTAGGCATTCTTTCGAATGGGATGGACCTGGTAATTAACCGAACCGCGGCTGAGGCAGATCTATTAATTGCTACCGGAGTAGTCAGTCTGCATTATTTCGCCGGCTATTCCGGGGGGCGAAAGTCAATTTTGCCAGGTATAGCCGCTCGTCAGGTCATTGAGTTTAATCATAAGATGATGAATGATGAAAAAGCTAAATTGGGCAATTATGAGGATAATCCGGTCAGCGACCTTATGATCGAGGCTGCCCGTAAAGCTAAGGTTGATTTTATTCTTAACGTTGTTACCCAATCCAAAAAGGATGTTGCTTTTTGTGTAGCCGGGGATGTTGAACAAGCCTGGTTGGAAGCGGTTAAATATTGTGAGCAGATGAACGTAGTGCAGACCAAGGAAGCTGTTGATATTGTCATAGCCAGTTGTGGCGGATTCCCCAAAGACATTGATATG
>CAZYJA010000052.1:2762-12517 GCA_964647245.1 uncultured Syntrophomonas sp.
ATGTACCAGTCCCAGAAGGCTCTGGATGCGGCCGTATTAGCGGTCAAACCGGGCGGAACGATTATATTAGTCGCCGAATGCCGAGAAGGATTGGGAGAAGAGACCTTTCAAAAGTGGATTGAAGAGGCGAATTGCCCCCAGGATATATTTGATCGGTTTCATGCTCATTTTGAGCTGGGCGGGCACAAGGCATTCGCTATTTGCCGAATATTAGAAAAGGCCGATATTCTTGTATTAAGTGAATTGCCGGACCAGAGCGTTCGCGATATGTTTATGACGCCGGTGCCCAGTTTGGAGGAAGCCCTGGAAATAGCACTAAGCAAACACGGCCAGGCCGCGAGTATAATAATTATGCCGGAAGCTTCGAAAATCGCTGTTAAACTTCTCGGTTAAGAATAATTAGGCTTGAAAACCAATAATAATTTAGAAATCGTAGAATTAAGGAGACCAGTATGTATAGCGGATTAATTAAATTGATCTCGCCCGAAATAATCAAAGTTGATGAACCCATGAAACACCATACTACTTTTAAAATAGGGGGACCGGTAGATTTATTGGTTTTGCCCCGGAATACCAATGAGATCCAATTGGTGGTATCTTATTGTCAGCAAAACCAATTACCACTATGGATCTTTGGACAAGGCAGCAACATCTTGGTCAGGGACCAAGGCATCCGCGGGGTCGCAATGAAAATCGGCAACAACCTGAAGGAGATTCGGGTTGAAGGAGTCGAAATATATGCCCAGGCCGGAGTCAGACTTTCCGAGCTAGCTCGCCAGGCTGCCAATAACTCCCTGACCGGTCTGGAGTTTGCGGAGGGAATACCAGGTAGCCTGGGCGGGGCGATAGTGATGAACGCCGGAGCCTACGAGGGGGAAATGAAGGATGTGATCTTGGAAGTTGAAGCTATCAATCCATCCGGAGAAAGTCTTACATTTTTTTCTCGGGACATAGGATTTGAATATCGGAAAAGTCATTTTCAACATAATAGCTTTATTATTGTAAGTGCGAGAATGCGTCTGCAACCAGGAAATGGCGCCGCAATTAAAGCTAAGATGAAGGAATATGCCCGCAGTCGCAGAGAAAAGCAACCCCTTGAATATCCCAGCGCCGGGAGCGTTTTTAAAAGACCATCGGGACTATTTGTGGGACCAATGGTTGAGGAGTTAGGCCTAAAGGGCTATAGGATTGGCGGAGCTGAAGTGTCTACCAAACATGCAGGATTTATTGTTAATACGGGCAATGCCAGAGCGGATGATGTACTACAACTTATTGAATCGATACAAAAGGCTGCCAAAGAGAAGTTCGGAGTTGATTTGCAGCCTGAAATCAGAATAATTGGTGAACCATAATGATCGCTGGTGCCAAGCTTAATAATAAAGTCCTTTTATGTGCGTTAAATGCTAAATATATACACAGCTCTTTATCCCTGCGTTACCTCAGAGCATATATTCAGGCAAGTCCAAGGGGGCAACAGGTTGATATTAAAGAATTTACTATTAATGAGTCGACCCAAAACATCATGGCCGCTATTTATAGTTATAAACCAAATGTGCTGGGCTTTTCATGCTATATATGGAATATTAGGTTTATCCTCGAAATATGTGAGGACTTGAAGCAAGTATCACCTCACACGATAATTATTTTAGGTGGACCTGAAGTATCATATGATGCGGAGCATATTCTTTACAACTATCCCTACATTGATTTTGTGGTTAGGGGTGAGGGTGAACAAACTCTGCACGAATTGCTCACGGCCTTAAACGATGGGCAGAACGTTGCCGCGATAAATGGGATTAGTTACCGGTCTGGGGAAGAAATACGCCGCAACCCGGAGAGGGGCCTAATAAAAAATCTGGATGAGGTTCCGTTTCCTTATCCAGAAAACCTGGCGGAACTGACTGATCGAATAGTCTATTATGAAAGCTCGCGGGGTTGTCCTTTTAATTGCAGTTACTGCTTGTCATCAACGACGAAGGGAATTCGTTATCGATCCATCGACAGAGTCAAAAGTGATCTCGCGGTAATGCTCCGGCATAATGTGCGCGAGATAAAATTTGTAGATCGAACCTTTAATTGTGATGAAAACCGGGCTCGAGAAATAATACAGTTTATTATTGAGCACCGAACCAGGGTTAAAATTCATCTGGAGATGGATGCTCAACTATTGTCAAGAGCGATGTTGGATTATTTGGAAGGGGTCCCACCGGGTCTATTTAACC
The DNA here is from genome assembly GCA_964647245.1 of uncultured Syntrophomonas sp. Classification (GTDB taxonomy): domain Bacteria; phylum Bacillota; class Syntrophomonadia; order Syntrophomonadales; family Syntrophomonadaceae; genus PHAA01. The sequence goes on from CAZYJA010000052.1 coordinate 4,985, forward strand.
TGGAGATAGGTATTCAGTCAACTTATAAGCCTGCTTTGGAGGCTGTGAGAAGAAACTTCGACTGGGAAAAACTGAGCAGCAATATAAAAGAACTTAAGGCATTTCATAATTTTCACCTGCACCTTGATCTTATTGCTGGTTTGCCAGGTGAGAGCTATTCAGAATTTACCCAATCTTTTAATATGGTGTATGGATTGGAACCGGATGTTCTACAATTGGGATTTCTAAAACTATTAAAAGGCTCAGCTATTAGGAAAGAATCTGACCGTTATAATTATGTTTTTCAATCAAAGCCACCCTATCAGATTTTGGCTAACAGTTCTATGAGTTACGAAGAGATAGTTCGTTTGAACTTAATTGAAGATATTTTGGACAAATACTATAACTCCGGCAGCTTGGGCAAAACCATAGCTTATATCGTAAACGAAATTTATGATGGTAAAGCAATGAGCTTTTATGAGGAACTGGCTGAGTTCTGGCAGCTTAACCGGTGGTTTGGGGTGGGGCATAAAAAAGAAGCATTATATCAATATCTGCAAGCATTCATGATGCAAAGGCATCCGAGTCATTCGGAAATAAGCCATGAATTGTTGAAGTATGACTATTTATGTTGTAACCATAAACATGGCTTACCGGACGGTTTAATTAGCCATAATCCTGATAGTGCCAATGATATAATTAATAAGTTTACCAGAGATAAGGACTTTGTATTACAATACCTAAGGGATATGTCGCTGAAAAGCCCGCGAGAAATTAGGAAATATTTGCGTATCGAATATTTTTACATTGACCCCAGAACTATAACTAAAGCTAAGACGGCTATACCAATATTATTTATTTATAAGCCAGTTACCAAGGTAGATGCAGAGGTTATTTATATCGAAAAAGGCGGATTTTAACACCTGATTCCGCTAATGATCTGCCAGAATAGCTGAGATAAGAACAAAAGTTCTGTTACATAATATAAGGTTATGAGCTAAAATTATTATGAAACTATTAATAGTGAAATAAATTCTGCTGGTTGGTAGCATTAAAACGAAATAAACGTGATGGGGAGTAATTTATGAAACATCGGGAGATCGTGGCTCGTGAGGGGTGGCCCTTTATAGCGTTTTTCATCTTGGCATCCGGGGCATTATACCTAACAGGTTTTTACCAAGGGTTTGCCATAACCTTATTATTGCTGATATTCTGTATCTATTTTTTTCGCAATCCTGAACGTATTGTTGATAGTCAAAAAGGAATCGTGGTTTCTCCCGCCGATGGTCGGGTTATGGATATAATGTCAATTGTTGAAGAAAATTATATGCATGCTAAAACCATTAGAGTGAGAATTTTTCTCAGTATTTTTAATGTTCATGTAAATCGGAGCCCTATTGAAGGAAGAGTTGAGTGGGTAAACCGGGTATCGGGTATTTATTTACCTGCTTATAAGGACGAAGTAAGTGATAGAAATGCTCGTAACTACGTGGGTTTAGCTACCGAATGGGGTAAAATATTGGTGATACAAATTACAGGACTTATAGCCCGACGTTTGGTGTGCTGGGTACAACCTGGCGATACCCTTAAAACTGGCGAGAGATTTGGTCTGATTCGTTTTGGCTCTTGTACCGAAATATATTTACCGGAAGGTGCTATAATAATGGTACAAAGTGGACAAAAATTAAAAGGAGGAGAAACAGTAATTGCTAGATTCTGTGAATAAAAGCTGGGCCAACACCATAACCCTGGTTAATATCGTATTTGGTTCATTGTCCTTAATAAGCACCCTGCATGGTGATTATAAATCAGCGGCCATATATATTTTGTTGGCCGGAGTTGCCGATGGTTTGGACGGTCGTATTGCCAGGAAGTTCGGTATAATGTCGGAAATGGGCAAGGAGCTGGACTCTCTTTGCGACTTGGTTTCATTTGGAGTTGCCCCTGCCATTTTGCTATATGCTCAGGTATTATATTCCTTCCCCTATTCATTGGGGCTGGTTGCGGCTACTTTTTATATTATGTGCGGGGCTTTTCGCCTGGCACGTTTTAATGTTATGAACATTAGCGGATACTTTGTAGGAATACCTATAACCCTTAGCGGAGCGCTGTTAGCACCTATCTCGTGGTTTGCTTCTGACCTATCTGATGGTCTGATTATGGCAACGATAGTGCTTTTTTCAGTTTTGATGGTTAGTACCCTTAAAGTACGCAAATTTTGATATTAACGGTTAAATAATCACCCCAGGTCTGGAATTATCTTGGACTTTAAAGGCCCAACTAGGAGGACGACCTCATTTTTAGTAATGAAATCGAAGGTTTACGAGGACGTAGGCCTAATATACTTGAACATGAGCGGGCGAGCAAATCAGCGGTCTTGCTTCCTTTGGTGGAATTTCGGGAAGAGAGTTATATCTTATTTGAGAAAAGATCTTCAATGTTAAGACATCAACCCGGCGAAATATGTTTTCCAGGAGGTGGTATAGAAACCAGTGATCGGGGGACCGGAATCGCAGCGCTAAGAGAAACCTGTGAAGAATTAGGCCTTGAAATGGAGGATGTGGAGTTAATAGCCCCGCTGGACATTTTAGTAACTCCTTTTAACACTATTATTTATCCTTATTTAGGCTATATAAAAAATCCGATTAATATTAAGCCCAACTATGATGAAGTTGAAGAAGTTTTTTATGTACCTCTGAAACATTTGCTAAATAATAAGCCCATTTTTAAAAGACTATCTTTTAGAATGGATCTTCCAGAGGACTTGCCATTTGAGTTAATACCTCATGGCAGGGATTACCCATTTAGATCGGTTAACTATGCGTTGCATTTTTATATCTGGAAAGACCGGGTAATCTGGGGCATGACTGCCCGTATCCTAAATCACTTTCTAAATCTCCTTAAAACCTGTGACGAATCTAAAAATTCCTAACTATAGGTGAATAATGTTGAATCGGTGCTGATTCATTTAATCAAAATACCTCATAAGCAGCTCTTATGAGGATATTTATTATATTGAACAATTTACGGTGTCAGCCTCAGCAAATATGGAGAATATAGCCAGAGCAGGAAGTTTGTCAATTTAGATTTATTTTATTATATACGGGGTTAAGGGGGGGGATAAGGATGAATGAGGAGGCAATAAAGATAAGCCTGGCCAAGATAGAGTCTTGGATGAAGATGACATGTGAGGGATGCTCGATGCCTGAAGTAATAAATCCCTTGCTAAATGAGATTAAGAAACAGCTCAATAGTGAGAAATAATGGTTAAGACTCTATTCGTTTAGTGTTGTGATGCTATCAGTTTGAGGTTCCAAGCGGTTCTTTAGTTGTTATCTATTTTTATTGAGCCTCACACATTGAAAAGGGCCTTAAACAAGGTTGCCTTAACTATTTTATTGTCATTAAACTTACGACATAGAAATTGATTGTTTCCAAAATGAGATAAATGTTACGAATTAAACAGCATTGCGATGTAACTAAAGCAGGCTGTTTTACTGTTTTTTTATATAAGTAAATATATTTGTTGTATAATAGAAACAAGTAATTTGTGCCAATAATGGAAAGAGGTGTACTGAGAAGAACGTAATTTCCTGTTTATAGTGATTTGATAGGAATTGCGTTCATCGGCAGATTATGGTTGAACCTAGTTGTTATTGTGCTTAATTATATTATGGCACCTGTGATCAAGTATTGAGATAGGAGGTGATTTACTTGAAGGTTTGGGAAATTATGACCCCTGATCCATTGACATTGACACCTGATCATACAGTTGGTGAGGTAGTAAGTATTTTTATCGACCATAAAATGGATGGCGCTCCAGTATTGGATGAAGCTGGTAAACTAATCGGTTTATTTACCAAGAGTCATATTTATCGCGCCATAAACAATGGTATGAGTTTGAATACTAAGGTTGAAACTATGATGACCCGGAATATTCTTACCGGACACCCTGATGATGAATTTGGAGAAGTAGTAAATCCAACGGTGCCCCGACTTCCGGTAGTTGATAATGACGGTAAGGTAGTGGGGATTATTACCCGGGGAGATATTGCTAAAGCCTTCTTTCATTCCTACCGCAACATTTCGCTGGAATATGATACTATTATCAATGCGGCCCATAATATGATTGTCTCAGTTGATGAAAAAGGCATGATCCGCATATGGAATTCATCAGCGGCCAGATTACTTGGTATTGAGGCAGATGATGTTATCGGCAAAAACATATTAGACGTACTCCCTACCAGTGGCCTAATGGATATAATTGAGACCGGAAGAGTAGAGCCATTAAAAAAAGTAAAACTTAATGACCGTTTCTTCATATCTAATCGCTCGCCGGTCAGAAAAGACGGTAAGATTATTGGTGCAGTGGCAGTTCTCCTGGATATTTCCGAAGCGGAAAAGATGTCCAAGGAACTACGTTATGTTAAAGAACTAAATAAGGAACTGGATGCTATAGTGGAATCATCTTATGATGGATTATTTATAACGGATGGCAAAGGAATTACTTTACGTTATAATAAGGCCTTTGAACAACTAACCGGCATTAATGCATTTGAGTATCTGGGGAAAAGTGTGGAGGATATTAAAAGAGATGGAATAATATCTGATCCCGTAACCCTGTATGTATTGGAGCAAAAGAAATCTATAACCGTAATGCAAGAAAGTAAAACCGGCAAACTTACCCTGACTACGGGAAATCCGGTTAGAGATAAAAACGGAGAGATAATCAGGGTCGTATGCAATGTAAGAGATATAACTGAGTTAAATCTATTGAAGCAAAAGCTCGAACAGGTAGAAGTGTTAAGCCAGCATTATGAGAGTCAAATTCGTACCTTGAAGATGCAGTATACCGGTACTGAAAAACTGGTAGTAACTTCGGCCAAGATGAGGAATCTTATAGATATGGTGGTAAGATTGGCGGCAGTCGATTCCACCATCCTAATTACAGGAGAATCGGGTACGGGCAAGGAATTAATTGCTGAGACCATCCATTCCAGTAGTTCGCGTAATTATAAGCCCCTAATTAAGGTGAACTGTGGAGCTATTCCGGAAAATCTAATGGAGTCAGAACTTTTTGGATACGAGGGGGGGGCATTCACCGGAGCCAAAAAGGAAGGCAAACCAGGGTATATAGAACTGGCCGCCGGAGGTACTTTATTCTTGGATGAGATTGGAGAGGTGCCATTAAGTTTGCAGGTAAAACTACTGCGATTTTTACAGAGCAAAGAGATTATCAGAGTTGGGGGAGGAAGTTACAGCAAAGTCGATGTTCGCATTGTAGCCGCTACCAACCGCGACCTGTTAGAAATGGTGCAAAGAAAGCTGTTTCGAGAGGATCTTTACTATAGATTGAATGTAGTGCCGGTAAGCACCCCGCCTCTGCGGGACAGGAAAGAAGACATTCCTCCCCTCGTAGCTCACTTTATTCAGTTGTTTAACCACAAATACAATATGAACAAGAAAATATCTCCCGGAGTTATAGATATTTTTATGCAATATGATTGGCCTGGCAATGTCAGGGAACTGGAAAACCTTGTTGAACGATTGGTGGTTATCACCTCTAAAGATATAATCAGCCGGGAAGATCTGCCTTGCTTGATGGGAAATACAACAGGCTTAAGCTCTTCATATATTATAGTTTCAGGTATAATTCCGCTCAAGGATGCGATAGAAAGTGTTGAGAAACAGCTATTAGAAAAGGTCTATGCTAAATATCGAACCACCAGACAGATGGCTAAGGAGCTGCAAGTAGATGCTTCAACAATTGTAAGAAAAGCAGCCAAATATCATATCGCTCAATTGAAGAGCGGTGAGTTATAGTTGTTGCAAAACAACAACTATAACTCAGATACGCAACGCGGTAAATTAACACCGAACGTTGTTATATTGCAACAAAAAATATAAAAACAATAAGGGAATAGTTGGAAAACTATTCCCTTATTGTAAAAATAAAACCCAAAAAAGAATTGAGTTGCTATCCAAGTCCAAAACTGTTGCACAAGTGCATGAAATGCTGCATGGGTACAAGGGGTAAAGCGTTGCAGCGGTGCAAGTCTTTGGCGGGGGGGATTTTTAATGTAGGTAGCATGCTTGGGCAATTGCTGATAAAGATAATATTGGCATGAATGTTGCTTATTAAGAGGTAAATATTAGCATTACTTGAGACACACTTACAGATGATGTACATAGCTTAGGGCAATTGGCTCGAATTTGTAGGGGAGTTTTAATAAAAAGGGGGAATTAGAATGGAGAAACAGGCAGGATGGGATGAGAATCTGAGCAATGAAGACCTATCAAGGTTGGCTATGGACATGTTTCATCGCATAGTGGTACACCACGTATTATGGTTTATGGAAGTTGAACATCAAATGGGTATGGATAGGGCTCTGGAAATAATGGATTCAGCCTATAAGAAAAGTTTCAATACTCAGATGAAGCGTTTCGCCAAGTTCTTTGGTTTTGAAATGGAACAAGGGGTGCCCAAACCATTAATGGAAATGCCGAGGGAAAAAATAGTTGCACTACTTACTGATACCTCCATAAACTGGTTGGCTAATGATGGAATCTGGTTTCAGGCAGTGGAATCGAAGTATGGAATGTTTGATGCTAAACGTTGCAATGATTCATGTTGGACAAGGTTCTCGCCTTTTGAAGCGTGGTCTATTAAACGCTTTCTCCAGTTGCCCGAAAAACCTGGGCTGGAAGGACTAAAGCAAGCACTGCAGTTACGAATGTATGCCAGAATTAATGTGCAGTCGATTATTGATGAAAGCCCCAATAGTATAATTTTTCAGATGAATGACTGTCGGGTGCAGACAGCCAGGAAACGCCAGGGTCTGGAGGATTATCCCTGTAAGTCTGCTGGTCTGGTTGAATATTCGAGCTTTGCCAGATCTATAGATTCCAGAATTAAAACCGAATGTATCGGATGCCCGCCTGATGTTCATCCCGAAAATTGGTTCTGTGCCTGGCGGTTTTCCCTGGCAGCGGAAGATTAAATGGTATACCGATCCCGCCTGAGGCTAACCATGGTTCCAACTGTTTAATCTTCACCCCGGCTTTTAAAGCCGGGGTTTCCTGTACATTTTGAGTAAAGATCATTATTCAAAATGTACAGGAAAATAGGTAGCAGAGTTGTGGCCGTTTCTAAGTGGTCAATGTCTGCAAAGAAATATGCTTTACTCAACGAATACAAAATAGTGGAAAGTGATAATTAGAATATTTAAGTGTGCTGTGAGGGAGGTGAATCAAATGAAAGTTCGAGAAATAATGACCCCTGATCCATTGACATTAACCCCTGATCGTACAGTTGCTGAGGTAGTAAGCATTTTTATAGACCATAAAGTGGATGGCGCCCCAGTACTGGATGAAGCAGGTAAACTAATTGGTCTATTTACCAAGAGTCATATTTACCGCGCCATAAATAATGGTATGAGTCTGCAGACTAAGGTTGAATCTATGATGACCCGAAATATTCTTACCGGACACCCTGATGATGAATTTGGGGAAGTAGTAAATCCAACGGTGCCCCGACTTCCGGTAGTTGATAAT
>CAZYJA010000053.1:0-1812 GCA_964647245.1 uncultured Syntrophomonas sp.
TTTCATAATATTAATTTGGCTGATCAGATAGCATCTTTCCAACAAGTTGATGGTCAGTTTGCTCAACTGTTGTTGGAGGAAAATGGCTATATAAACTCTCATTTATGGTCTATTCTAGCACTTGCATCGGCAGGATATGATATACCCAACCAAGATAAAGCCCGAAAATGGCTGGTGGAGAGGCAAAATCAAGACGGTGGTTTCGGATGGGCCGAGGGAATAGCAAGTGATTCGGATGATACGGGAGTTGCTATCCAAGCACTGGTTCTGATGGGGGAGGATCCAGAAAGCTCGACAACCATAGCCAAAGCTATTAATTATTTGCAATGCTGCCAGGAAGAAGATGGGGGATTTAACAGTGGTAATGATTGGATGAGCAGCGGATCTAATGCTTCATCCAGTTCCTGGGCATTACAGGGGTTAATTGCTGCGGGGGAAGACCCGTTAGGTAAGGAGTGGAAAAAATCCGTTAATAATCCAGTAACTTATCTCCTGAATTTACAAACTGCCGATGGATACTATAATTGGAAATCTGAGGTTAGTTCTGCACCTGCCACAATTTCAGCCCAGACCATTATGGCCTTAGCCCAAAAACCCTTCCCGGTTAATATAGATTATTACAGTGAAAACAAACCTTATTCTGCCCATAAGAGCCAATTTAATGATCTTTCTTCTAACCATTGGGCTTATGATTCTATTATGAAACTTGTAAATGAAGGGGTACTTAGTGGTTACCCTGATGATACCTTCAAGCCGGATAAGAAGGTAAGCAGAGCGGAGTTTACAAGATATATGGTCGGTGGATTAGGACTTCAAGCAATAAAAATAAGCTCAGTACGCAGTTTTCCTGATGTTGCTCAAGACCATTGGGCACTCAACCATATCTTAATTTGTGCGGAAAGAGACTTTGTTAAAGGTATGCCAGACGGAACATTTAATCCCAATGGAGATATAAGTGGGGCCGAACTGGCTACCATGATAGTTAAAGCCCTACCAGCGGATAAACTGGATGATTTAAATAAAGGACCCTTCTGGTATTCAGGTTATGTTGAATTAGCTGCAGAGAATGGATTATTATATCCAGACTTCGTGCCAACGATGAGTGCTAGCAGAGCACAATGTGCTTACAGTATAGTTCAGCTCAAGAGTTTGACGCACTAGACCTTAGCAAAATAACTAAAAACGAGGTATCTAAATGAAAAACAAATCTTTCCCATTAGTAATAATGATGATTGCGGTGCTCTTATTAGGGATGATTATAGTGCCAGAGAACCCCTTATACGATATCAATTGGGCACTAGCTTCAGCAATAATAATTGGCCTAGTCATAGTGGCACTTTTTTGGCAATTTGATAGAGAAACATTTAATTCTAAAGATATTACTTTATTAGCTACCATGGCATCCCTGGCAGCTATCTCTAGAATACCATTTGCAGCCATTATGGGTCTTCAGCCCACTACTTTTATAGTAATGATTACGGGATATGTATTTGGATCGCAAATGGGATTTATGGTTGGAGCTGTAGCTGCATTAGTATCCAACTTTTTTCTAGGTCAAGGTCCTTGGACTCCATGGCAGATGTTCAGTTGGGGTTTATGTGGAGTAATAGCTGGATTAATGGGTAACAACAATAAATTAAATCTGATATCTTTCACAATTATTACCGGACTGTGTGGTTTTCTTTTTGGTTGGATAATGAATCTTTGGCATTGGGCGGCATTTATTTACCCGCTAGATTGGACGACCTTCCTGGCTGCGTATATGCTAAGTTTTCCTGCTGATACCATCCATGCAGTGGGCAATATAGCTTT
>CAZYJA010000053.1:1822-12488 GCA_964647245.1 uncultured Syntrophomonas sp.
AGACCTGAAGGGTTATAAATATTCTCATGTCCAAAATCATTTTTTAGTATTTTAAACCGTTTTAAAAAGAAGTTAATCGTAAAATATACTGAATTTCCAAGCTAGTGTTAATAATTTACCAATAATTCTGAAAGAGCTTTTCTAAACTAGAATACAATGCAATGGTTAATAATACTTTATTTTTGGTTTAGGACCACAAGGTCTCGAACCCACATAGCACTCTGGTAGGCTTTGGACAGAAATAATTCGGGTGATGTCTTAAGCTCCGGCTCGGTCGGGTATACCTCCAGGGTTAAATAGCCATTATAGGTGGATTGGGAAAGAACATTAGTTAACTTATCCCAATTAATAATTCCTTCTCCTGGTAACCAATGACGGTCTTTATTACCATCATTATCAGAAAGGTGGGTAGTGACTACAAAATTAGCTGAGTTTTCTAACAGGGTTAGGCCATCTTCACTATATATTCGGTTATGGGAACTATCATAACAGAAGCCGAAATTATTTGAATGAATTGCTGATAAAACATAAGCTACATAATCTTCTCTGCCAGTATTTTCGATAGCTATAGTAACACCTAATTCTTCGGCAACTTTTAGTAGCCGGAAAATACTATCCATTCCATACTGCCCATGATGTTCTGGTGAAGGCAGATTTAACGAATCAGTTATATGCATAACCATGATTGGAATCTGGTATTTAGCGCAATCATTTAGCCATCCAATATACTTGTTAACTATAGCATTGCGAGATGATTTATGTTCACTCCATAACTGGTCACAATTATCATAGGGGATATGAATATTTTCCAGAACTAATCCTGATTTTCTAACCATGTCTGGCATATTTTCTTTTTTAATTTCCAGAGGACCAGTTTCATCTTCCCACCAGAGGGTAGTTGCGTTAAAACCGGCTTCTTTTATAAGCTTGAGTCTTTCGGGTAACGGTAGCACAAATCCAAACCAAGAGAATATACCTAATTGATATTTTGAACTATTAGACATTGTTGACTCCTTTCTTTGATCAGGTGTGAATAATTCTTTAATCAAGCTCGTTGTTTTCATAATGACCAACCATAGATAATTGTCCAATATATATTAGCAGATTTTTTAAATTTTGGGGAAAATTAATGGATGTTGATTTAAAAAAAGGATCAGACATTTAGATAGCGATGCTATGAAAAATGAAACAGAAAGGACCAAATAACTTGATTAAACCCATCGGAAGTCTTGGAGTGTAAGACGATGTGGTAAAACCATTTATAGCGAAGTGCAAGCTGCTCATTTGATGGAAGGAGATGAATTAATGACGTCCAGAGGTAAATTGATCTTTGTAACTGGTGCCGCAAGAAGTGGCAAGAGCTATTTTGCTGAAAAGATGGCGGTTAAATTAGAAGGCAAGGTGGTTTATATTGCTACTTGTATTCCAGGAGACGATGAAATGAGGGAAAGAGTGGCCCGCCATCAGGCTCGCAGACCGAGTAATTGGCAAACCATAGAAGAACCTTTGAATCCTGTTCGAGTTATTAAAGAATTCGATGAGCCTGGGCAGATTTTCCTTTTGGATTGTTTGACCCTTTTGGTTAGCAATCTGGTATTACGACCAGATATAGAAGCAGATGAAGAACAAATATTGTCGGAAATTTCCCGCTTGGCTAAGGTAAGCTCTGAATCGGCCGCCCATGTAATTATAGTTTCCAATGAGGTAGGGTGGGGTATTGTCCCCGGGGATCCACTATCCCGGTTGTACCGCGATATTATTGGGCGGGCTAATCAAAAGATAGCTGAGTATGCGGATGAGGCCTATATAACTATTGCGGGTATTCCAATTGAATTAAAAGCGCTAACCCAAGGTAGGTTAAGAGCCTAATTGAAGGCTTTTATCCTTGCCTGCTGCGGGCTGACAGCAAAAAGAGCCCAATGCAGAATACTAACCCGAAAGGAGACCTAGATTGATGCTCCCCAAAACATCATCATTAATAAATGCGATACTTTATTCTCTGACCATCATTCTGGTAGGTTGGGTTCCTCCGGCTTATGCTATGCATATTGCGGAAGGCTATTTGCCCATGAACTGGGCTGGATTATGGTGGGTGATCTGTCTGCCCTTTTTATTCTTGGGGTTAAAGTCTCTCCAGAAAACCGTTCAGGATAATCCTAAACTAAAAATTTTCTTAGCACTGGCTGGAGCCTTCATTTTCGTTCTCTCAGCCTTGAAAATACCTTCTATCACCGGCAGTTGCTCACACCCTACCGGTACGGGATTATGTGCTATTCTTTTTGGTCCGGCGATTACTACCGTAATGGGATTTATTGTTCTTATCTTCCAAGCTCTGCTTTTAGCTCACGGAGGCTTGACCACTTTGGGAGCTAATACTACTTCCATGGCTATTGTCGGTCCATTTGTATCTTATGGTCTTTATTGGCTGATATTGAAAGCCCATGGTCCACGCTGGTTGGCCGTCTTTACCGCCGCCAGTTTAGGTGGTTTAGCTACATATATGACCACTGCTTTACAGTTGGCGGTGGCCTTTCCCGATCCAAGCGGCGGAATAACCGCAGCCGCAGCCAAGTTTATCTCGATTTTTGCCGTTACGCAGATTCCTCTGGCTATCAGCGAAGGTATTTTAACCGTCATAGTCTTTAATTTACTAACTGCCAATGGTAAAGAAGAACTTGAGGAACTAGGCGTTTTAAACCGGGAGGTAACTGCTAAATGAACAAATCCAATCCAATTAATCTCAAAAGGACCAATCTTATTTTAATATTGTTAGTGGTATTAATCTCAGTTTTGCCTTTGTTTTTTCACCCGCCAGGCTCTGAATTTAGTGGTACCGATGACCAGGGCCCAGCCTTAATTGAGCAAGCGCACCCAGATTATAAGGTCTGGTTTAGTCCGGTTTGGGAACCGCCCAGTGGGGAAATTGAAAGCTTGTTCTTTGCTCTGCAAGCCGCAATAGGAGCTGGAATTGTGGGTTTTGGCTTAGGTTATCTCAAGGGTAAAAAACAAAATAATATTCCGAATGATAATATAAAGAATAAAAAGGTTGTATCATGATTGGGATCGAAAATTATGCCTATAGCAACCGATGGAGGACTATCAACCCACGCGATAAAATGATATTCACTTTCGCAACGATGTTGCTGTGCATTTTTTCCAGTCAGACCTTACCGCCCTTAATCGTTTTTTTAAGTATGATATTTTTAACTACTGTTCAAGCTGGAGTGCCTATAAAGAATTATCTAAAAATATTTTCGGTACCTGCTGGATTTATCTTAATCGGGGCCATAACAGTATCTCTGAGCGTTACCACTAACACTAGCAACTTGCTCTGGTTTATTAGCGTAGGATCGTATTATTTTGGCATTACCCAAGGGGGACTAAGCCAGGCTGTTTTATTACTGGCCCGTTCGGCCGGGGCCGCATCTTGTCTGTTTTTCCTGGCCCTTACTACACCTTTGGATGATATTACCTGCCAGTTGGAACGGTGGAAAGTACCCTATCTTTTCATTGAGATGATGACACTTATATATCGGTTTATTTTTGTCTTTTGGAAACAGGCCACCACCATACATATAGCCCAAGCCGCTCGTCTGGGGCACGTGGACTTGAAAACCAGTCTGCGCTCGCTGGGATATCTGATTAGCAGCTTGTTTATTAATACTATAGACAGTTCCCATTCATTGTATAATGCCCTGGTTGCTCGGGGATACAGTGTTTCCCTCAGGGTTCTGGAAGACGAACATCAGCCAACTCCGCTGCGGATTAAAGCTGGTTTCATCTGCTTTGATTTGTTTCTTTTAGGCCTAATTATTTTTAGAGGAAGTGTGCTATTGTGAGTCAGGCCATATTTAGCTCGTCTAAGACCCAGCCTATTTTGGCACTTGAAAATGTGAGCTACAGTTATCCAAATGGAGTAGCCGCGCTTAAGCAAATCCAAATGGAAATCCGGCCGGGCAGTAAAATTGCCATCCTGGGGGCCAACGGGGCAGGGAAATCAACCCTTTTTCTACATCTTAATGGTATCCTCCAACCACAATCAGGCGATGTTCTGTTGGAAGGAGAAAGGGTTAAATATACCCGGAGTTTTCTGAGTGTATTACGCAAAAAAGTGGGAATTGTATTTCAGGATCCAGATAGTCAGCTCTTTTCGGTCAATGTGTTCCAGGATATCTCCTTTGGGCCTATGAATCTTAAATATTCCCCACAGGAGGTTAAGGATCGAGTTGAAGAGGCCATGGAAATTACTAAAATAACCGATCTTAGAGGAAGACCTACCCATCAGCTTAGCTACGGACAAAAAAAGAGAGTGGCTATTGCGGGCATATTAGCAATGGACCCGGAGGTTATTATTTTGGATGAGCCTACCGCTTCTTTGGATCCCTGCTTGGTTGAGGAGATGATGCTCCTTTTTGAGGAGCTATATAAAAGTGGTAAGACCTTGATTATATCTACTCATGATATGGACCTGGCCTACAGTTGGGTGGACTATTGCTATGTATTAAACCAAGGCAGCGTTGCCGCCCAGGGTACACCTCATGATATATTTAGGAACCAAGAACTGCTGACAGAAAATAACCTGCAAATACCATGGGTCTTAAAAGTATTTGCCCAATTGGTAGCCAAAGGGCTGATTGACGATAATTGCCGACCACCGCAGAATGAGGATCAACTATTTGCCTATTTGGACCAAGCCGCTTTTCCGTTGCAAACTAGTTCATTAAAACAGAAGCGAAGCCATGGAATTTATATTAGAGAGGCGAGATAACTCTATGCAAATAAATAACAAAAAGGCTATTCTGGTGGTTAGTTTTGGTACCAGCCATGCTGCAACCAGAGATAAGACTATTGGAGCTATAGAAAAGGATATTGCCGCAGCATACCCTCAATATGAGGTAAGAAGGGCTTTTACCAGTGGAATGGTCATAAAGGTATTGGCCAATAGAGATCGAATGGTGGTTGATAATGTATCCGAAGCCCTGGACCGTTTGCTGGCAGAGGGATTCCATACTATCTGCGTGCAACCTACGCATGTAATCAATGGGGATGTAAATCATGAGATGGTTGAAGTTGTCAGCAGATACAGGGACAAGTTTGAGGAAGTGAAAATTGGTCAGCCACTCCTTGCGAATACTGAAGACTGTCATAAGGTTATTAAAGCCATAATGGATCAGTTTCCGGAGCTTAATGATAGTGAGGCCTTGGTTTTAATGGGACACGGCACCGGAAACCAAATAAATTCGGTGTATCTAGACCTTGATAAACAATTTAAAGCCAGGGGCTATGCCAATGTTTTCGTGGGAACCGTAGAGGCCTACCCAGGGGTTGAAGTAGTAGCGGAAGAGGTAAGATTATATAATCCCCATAAGATTATCCTGTTACCGCTCATGATCGTAGCCGGCGATCATGCATGTCATGATATGGCCGGTGATGGAGCTGATTCCTGGAAAAGCATCTTTAAGGGAGCTGGCTATGAAGTAAGCTGCATATTGCAAGGATTGGGAGAAGTTCAGGCAATTAGGGACATTTTCTTAGAACATATTAGGGCAGCCATGGCAAAGTCTCAGGTATGATGAACTACTGGTAGAGAACTGACCAAGACAATCCTCCCCAGGTCTTGGGACCTTGACTAGAGGGAGAAAGTGGGTATGGCGAAATGGAACAATACGTTTATAAAAATAATAAGCGCTTAAGATGTGGATATACTACCGGAAGTTGTGCGGCGGCGGCGGCTCAGAGGGCCACTGCGATGCTGCTCGGAGCCAGATCGCCTTTGGATAATATGATTTCCCTATCTGTACCCAAGGGCATCGATATCAAAATTCCGGTGGTGCAAACTGAAATAGCCCAGGATTGGGCCAGCTGCGCGGTTAAAAAGGATAGCGGTGATGATCCTGATGTTACGGACGGAATTTTGGTCTATGCCAGGGTATCTATACCAACTGGCCCGACTAAGGCCAATCAAATAACGATTGCAGGGGGAGTCGGAGTAGGCAGGGTAACCAGGGCCGGACTGGCTTGCCCGGTAGGGGAAGCGGCTATAAATCCAGTGCCCCGGCGCATGATTGAAGAACAAGTTAAAGCGGTCTGTGAAGAATTTGGCTATACCGGGAAAATCCTGGTTGAAATCTCTATTCCCGCTGGGGTGGAAATCGCGCAACGAACCTTTAATCCCCGATTAGGAATTGTAGGTGGGATCTCGGTGTTAGGGACCAGTGGGGTTGTGGAGCCCATGAGTGAACAAGCTTTAATCGAAACCATCAAGGTTGAAATGAACGTAATTAAAGCGGCGGGGTCTGAGTATTTGGTTATTACTCCCGGGAATTACGGTGAGAAATTTATAAAAAGGAATCTTAACCTGGAAGATATACCTTTAGTTAAGTGCAGTAACTTTGTCGGTGAGGCCTTGGATTATGCCCAACTGGTTAAATTTAAAGGGGTACTGATGGTAGGTCACATCGGGAAATTTGTGAAGCTGGCGGCCGGCATTATGAACACCCACTCCAAGTATGGCGATGCCCGCCTGGAGATCATGGGTGTACATGCAGCTTTGACAGGAGCTCCCCCGGAAACCATAGCTGAGCTTCTGAACTCAATTACCACCGATGAAGCTATTATGATTTTGGATCAAGCTGGGATAAGGGCTCAGACCATGCAGTCGCTGGTAAAAAGAATCGACTTGCATATAAAAGAGAGAGTACACCACAACCTCGAAATTGGAGCCATAATATTTTCTAATAAATTTGGATATCTGGGGCAGACCGAGGGTGCCGAGAAATTGTTGGGGAAAATTGATAATTTATTTGGGGATAGACTGAGCAAAGGTGATGTGGATAATGGAACAAATGACAAATAGAGTTGGCAAATTATATGGTATCGGGGTTGGCCCGGGAGATCCCGAGCTGATGACCTTGAAAGCAGCTCGACTGATGAGAGAATGCCCAATAATTGCAGTTCCCGTTACTGGTAAGGAGCGTAACGTAGCCTATGAAATTGCCAAAGGTGCGGTTCCGGAAATTTTAGACAAAGAGCTTATGGAAGTTCCAATGCCCATGATTCGTGACCTTAAGCTGCTGGAAGCAAGTCATGAGGCAGTAACCACCAGGATAATATCTGCGCTGGACCAAGGCCAGGATGTGGCCTTTTTAACCCTGGGGGATCCATCCATTTACTCCACCTACATTTATATCCACGATAGAGTTGGGGCCAGAGGCTATGAGGCAGAGATCATTCCGGGAATTCCATCATTCTGTGCGGTGGCGGCCCGGCTAAACGAAGGCTTAACCGAAGCAGCCCAGGCCTTGCATATTATACCGGCTTCTTATGAGGGAATAGAAGAGGCTCTGGCCTTAAAAGGAACTCGAGTGCTCATGAAGACCGGAAAATCCATGGCAAAAATTAAAACTCTCCTTGGGGAAATGAATCACCGACCATCGGTTAAGATGGTGGAATGCTGTGGAATGGAAGATGAGAAGGTATTCCATAGCTTAGAGGATATCGATGATAAGGCAAGTTATTTTTCAGTCTTGGTAGTAAAAGATTAAATATTAACTAAGCGGAAAAAAGGAGGAGCTAATGATAAATTTTGTGGGAGCGGGTCCTGGCGCTGCAGATTTAATTACGGTCAGAGGGCAAAAGCTGCTAATGGAAGCGGATGTAATCATCTATGCAGGATCTTTGGTTAATCCAGAGCATCTGGCCATTGCCAAGCCTGGATGCCAAATTTATGATAGTGCATCCATGACCCTGGAAGAAGTAATTGCAGTCATGCAGGAAGCGGAAGCAAAGGGCCAGATGACGGTAAGACTGCATACCGGTGACCCCAGCATTTATGGAGCGATTAGAGAACAGATGGACTTATTGGATCCCTTGGGAATTGAATATAAGGTGATTCCAGGGGTAAGCTCCTGCTTTGGGGCCGCAGCCAGCCTAAAAGCGGAGTATACTCTGCCTGATGTATCCCAGACGGTAATAATTACCAGAATGGCAGGGAGAACTCCGGTACCAGAAAAAGAAGAGATTTCATTATTGGCCATGCATCAGGCCACAATGGTCATTTTTTTAAGTACCGGATTATTAGAGCCTTTGCGGGAGCGTTTGTTAATCGGTGGGTATAAAGGTGATACCCCAGCGGCCATTGTCTATAAGGCATCCTGGCCCGATGAGCAGGTGTATAGAGGGACGGTTGCTACGCTGCCGCAAATTGCCCGCGAACATGGAATTACCAAAACCGCTTTGATAGTAGTGGGGGAGTTTTTAGGTGACACTTATGACCGATCCAAGCTTTATGATCCCACCTTTTCCCATGAATTTAGGCAAGCGAGCCAGTAGTAATTAGAGCATGAAATGAATAAGCGGTGGACGCATAATTTTAAATGAAAATGGTGGGTAGTGGCTCAAAGCCAGGATTGAAGATAGTAGTAGAAAACACCCTCAAGAACTATTTTGGGTCAAGATACCTTGCGAGGTTCCATGGGACAGGAATGCTTAAGGACCATAAGTAGTGCAACCAGAAAATTAGTGCCAAAAGGGTTGGGAGGCAGTGAAATTATGAAAATATATGTGGTAGGTTTAGGTCCAGGAGGAGTGAATCAAGTTACCCCGCGAGCGATAGGTGCCCTCGAGGAGTGTGATGTGATTACCGGTTATGATGTTTATATAGATTTAATCAAGGAGAGATTTCCGCACCAAAGATTTGTATCTACGCCCATGAAACGAGAAATAGAACGTTGTCATATTGCCATCCAGGAGGCATTAAAAGGCCATAACGTAGCCATGGTCTGCAGCGGCGATGCCGGAGTTTATGGGATGGCTGGGTTAATGTACGAAGTTGCCCAGCAGTATGAGCCAGTTGAGATCGAAGTGGTACCTGGAATTACCGCTGCCTGCAGCGGAGCAGCTATTTTAGGGGCTCCGCTGATTCATGACTTTGCCGTAGTTAGCTTAAGCGACCTGCTCACCCCCTGGGAACTAATTGCCAAACGGATTGACTGTGCGGCCATGGCTGACTTTGTTATTTGTTTGTACAATCCAGCCAGTAAAAAAAGAAAAGATCATTTAAGTAAAGCTTGCGAAATCATTTTACAGCATCGGGGAGAAAACACCATGGCGGGATACGTGCAGAATATTGGCCGAGAAGGGGAGCAAGGCACGGTATTAACCCTGGGTGAATTAAAGGATTCTGCGGTTGATATGTTTACTACGGTTTTTATCGGCAATTCTCAGACTAAAGAATTGGGGGGCAAGCTAGTAACACCCAGAGGATACCGGAATGTCTAAAATATTAGTTTTTGCTGGTACCACCGAAGGGCGGAAGCTGTTGGAAAGACTGGCCCCGGTAATAGATAAAAGCCAGCTGGTGGTTTATGTTAGTGTGGCTACTGATTATGGCAAAGGATTACTGCCCCATGCTACCGTACCTATCCAGGTGTTATTGGGTAGACTGACTGAAGCTGAAATGGTCCATTTAATGAAGACCCATCAATTTGACTATGTTATAGACACAACTCATCCCTATGCCAAGGTCGCCAGCGCCAACATTCAGGCCGCCTGCGGAAAGTCAGGCTGCAAATATATTAGATTGCTGAGAGAATCCGGAGTAAGCGAGCCAAGGACCAATGCTTTTGCAGCTGCCGAAATGGATAATAAATGCTTGTTCTTCGAAAATCATGAAGCGGTAGCAGCATTTTTGAATCAGACTACCGGAAATGTATTGCTGACGATAGGAAGTAAGGAATTAGATAAATACACCAAAGTATTAAATTATCAATCCAGATTGTTCCCCAGAGTATTGCCAATGCCAGAGGTCTTGCAGAGTTGTTTGAACTTAGGCTTTTCCGGGAAGCAATTACTGTGCATGCAGGGTCCCTTTTCAGTAGAATTTAATATTGCCTCGATAAATCAAATAAAAGCCCAGTATATGGTGGCCAAGGATTCTGGAGAAGCCGGCGGCTTTCTGGAAAAATACCAGGCGGCCCAGCATACAGGTGCAACATTGCTCGTTATCAGCAGGGACTTGGATGAGGAGGGCATTTCTCTGGAGGAAGTACTGGAATTCCTGGCCAGTGAATATAAAATCCAGGAATTATCAGGCCTATAGGCGTAATAGTTAAGGTATCTTAGAAAGTTGGCTTATAGGAAGAGCCGAAAATATCCACAGGTTTAATTGAAAGCACGTTAGACAGTGGGCATTAGACGCCAGGCTGGCGTTAGCAATGAAAGCCGGGGTATGAATAAATGACGAATCAAATTATGGTGAAAATACCGGTTAATTCGCTAGAATTGGCAGGAGCAGATAAAAAGGGAAAAGTATGGCTGGTGGGAGCGGGACCTGCTGATCCCGGACTGTTTACCTTAAAAGGACGAGCTGTTTTGGAACAGGCCGAGGTTGTGGTTTACGACAAACTTGTGGGACCGGGCATTCTCAGTTTCATTCCCACCGGAGCCAAGCTAATTGATGTGGGCAAAGTCGCCGGAAAACATCCGGTTCCTCAGGATGAAATAAACCAGCTGCTTCTAGACGAAGCATTGGCTGGGAAGCGGGTAGTAAGATTAAAGGGTGGGGATCCTTTCCTATTTGGGCGCGGAGGGGAGGAGCTGGAGCTGCTGGGTCAACACGGTATCCCTTTTGAAATTATACCCGGGATTACCTCCGCCATTTCCGTCC
>CAZYJA010000054.1:0-12390 GCA_964647245.1 uncultured Syntrophomonas sp.
CGGGGTAATCGGGGCTTCATTGGGTATGGCTTTGCAGAGCGGCCGGCCAGATATTGAGGTCCTGGGTACGGATATTGATCCTGGAACTGTGGAAAAAGCTCTGGAAATGGCGGCCATTAGCCGTCCTTTGCTCGATGAGGATATAGCTGGCTGTGCAGTAATCTTCATTGCCACACCATTGCGGATTATACCCCAGGTATTAATGCAGATCCGGGATAAGCTCAGCCCGGGGACCATAGTAAGCGATGTGGGCAGCGTGAAATCATGGATAATGCAGCAGTATGAGAGATATCTGCCGCCTGAGGTTTACGGAATAGGAGGGCATCCCATGGCCGGTTCTGATCGGAGCGGTATCACCGGGGCCGACAAATACCTCCTCCAAAATGCGGTCTATGTCTTAACTCCCTCAGATTCAACGGCTGGTGCGCAAGTGGGGATTTTGCAGGATTTACTGGCGGCTACCGGAGCCCAGGTGGTAATTTTATCTCCGTCAGCGCATGATCAGATGGTGAGTAAGGTAAGCCACTTGCCCCATATCGTCGCCGCTTCCTTGATGAATAAATTGGCCGAGCACCCGGATTATTTGCGGCTGGCGGGTGGCGGCTTACGTGATACTACGCGGATAGCAGCTTCTAATCCTGAGTTGTGGGAGGACATTTTGCTGCTCAATGGCGTAGCTGTAGCCGAAGCCATCCGGGGTTTAAGTCGCCAATTAGAGCTTTATCTGCAGGCGATCGAACATAATGACGGAGACCGCTTGTGCCAATACCTGGCCACGGCCCAACGGATGCGCAAAGATATGCCGCTTTCCCGCAGCAGCCTCCTGAATTCTGCTGATATAGTAGCCATTGTTCCTGATAAACCGGGCATTATTGGAATTGTAGGAACCTTGCTGGGAGAGGCTGGCGTCAACATCAATGACATTCAGATAATGGGAGTCAGGGATGAAAATGAAGGCTCGCTGCGAATAGGTATATCCCAGTCTCAGGTGCAGGTTGCCATCCAGCTGCTTAGAGACCATGATATAAGAGCCTGGATAAGAAATTGAGATACGCGGCCAAGGCTAGGGTAAACCCCCGGGCACATTGGAATGCTGGATTATTTGTCATATATAGGTTATAATAAGGCAACTATTTAAAATGTGGAGGGGGATCATAATGGCGGAAATCAATGGCTTAGTTCTTGCAGGGAATGTTAAGGTTGACTATGTAGGCGATACTAAGGACGGCAAACCTAACGGTTGGGGTAAGGCTTATTATCAGAACGCCAAAATGTATGAGGGTGAATGGGTGGATGGAAAGCAGCACGGCAAGGCTAAGGAATTCTATCCAGATGGTACTCTCCAATACGAAGGCAGCTATAAAGATGGTCGCCGGGATGGTTTTGGTACGGCTTATAACAGTGGCGGATCTGTGCACTTTGAAGGCGAATGGAAACAGGGCGAAAAAGTGGGCGTTCCCAGTTCGCGCAACAATTGGGCCTAATAAATATTAGTTTTATATGGAGTCTGGCCTTTCGGTCAGACTCTTTTATTTTTATTAATAAGTATCCGGTTGTTCAATTGAGGTAATACCTTATCCAAATCTAATCTATAGTTGCGGACGTTCCTAACGATGTGAAGGTTGCCAAGGGAGATATTGACAGGTAGAATACAAAAAGGTTTGAATATGAGGACAGGCGGTCAAAATGAAGACTCTTAAATATGTTTTGGGGTATTTAATAATCATCCAATTAGCACTTCCCTATTTAATTCCGTTTAATCTGGTTTATCACTATCGCATGGATTATGACCTGGTTAAGGACCAGCTTTATAATATCGATGTGGTTTTGGATAAGATCAGTCAGCAAATTAAGCAGGAAGACCTACAAAATTATGCGGTTATTTTGGGGGATTCCATAGCTTTTAGCGGACCGGGCAATTCTAATCAATCAATCGGGTATTATATGCAGCAGATGACTATCGATGCCTCGAATAACCATCCGACCCGGGTATATAACCTGGCTATGCCCGCCATGCAGACCGGCGATATTTATACTATGCTGCTGAAGTTGGATAAACACCATATATCCACCGAAAATGTTATTATCAATGTCAACTATGGTGGCTTTGTTGCTCGTCAGCCCGGGCCTCCCATTGTTTTCTGGTTAAAAGAGGACTTGAAGTCCCTTGACCAAGAGAGTTTTAATCAGGTAGTGGCTAATCTGCGGGCCAATAAATATGAGGACCAGTTTGATTTGACCGCGGAAGTACGCGATCTGGTATGGAACCAGGTAGAACTATTCAGATACAGCGCGTTTTTAAAAAAGGGGTTGGATAATTATGTCCGGGAAGTGCGAGGCTTAAGTCCCCTGGATGATGCCCTGGGGGATGCCCGTCCCTGGTTTGAGAAGGAAGGGCTGGCCCAGGTTTTACAGCAGGCTGAGTATCAGTCCGGTTTCTCCAGTAAAGCTTTGGATATGAGTCCGGAAAACCCGCAGATATATTTTTTGGATAAAATAATAGCTCACCAGCGCCATAAAAATACCCTTATTTTCATGGCTGCGGCCAACCAAGCCTTGATGCACGATTTGGTTATTGCGCCCGGCTATGTATCTAATCTGGGGCAAATTGATCAATATTTTCAGGCTCAACCGGTTCAATATCTTAATTTACAGGGTAGAATCGACCCCAGTCTTTTTGCTGATCATCTCCACCTGACAGCCTCCGGATATAAAGAGTTGGCCCAAATATTATGGGATAATTTTAAAGTAGGAGTAAAACCCTGATGCTATTTCACACCCCTGAATTTTTGCTGTTAATGGCAATAACCTTAGTTATTTATTATTTCCTTCCCGGTCGCAGGCTATATATTCTGGCTTTGGCTAATATCTTGTTTTATAGCGTGGGCGGGCTTGGCTATCTGGGATTATTTTTATTGGTTACTACTTGTTCCTATTTCGCATCCTGGCAGCTACAGAGTAAGCACCGGCAGCTTTATTTGTGGTTAGCAATCATTCTGAATGTGAGTAATCTGGTATTCTTTAAATACACCTTTTTTCTGCTGACCAATCTGGAAAAGATTACGTCAGTTCCGCTGCTTAACCAGTTTCCGCTATTTCAGCATTTGGTGCTGCCCATCGGTATTTCTTTTTATACCTTCGAATTAATTGCCTACCTGGCAGACGTATATCATAAGAAGATACCAGCAGCTGAGTCCTGGTTGGTTTTCTGGGTATTCATATCCTTCTTCCCCCATCGCGTGGCTGGGCCTATTATGCGGGGCAAAGATCTAATTCCGCAATTAAGTACTTTACCAACTCTTGAGGTATCAGCTACGATAAAACTGGGACTGGCCTATTTGGCTATGGGTTTATTTAAAAAAATAATTATTGCTGATAATATTGCCATTATCGCCAACAACTTTTTTGCCCAGGCCGGGAACCTGAATAGCACCGGAGCGTGGGTGGCCGCTTATTTTTACACCTTTCAAATATATTATGATTTTTCTGCTTACAGTGAGATGGCGGTTGGTATCGGTTATCTATTTGGTATAAAGCTGGACTTAAACTTTAGAACCCCGTACTTAAGTGCTAATGCGACTGAGTTTTGGAAGAGATGGCACATTACCTTGTCCAACTGGATCCGGGACTACTTGTATATACCGCTGGGTGGCTCATGGCACGGTCCAATGCGGAAATATCTAAACCTGTTTATAGCCATGGCCATTTCTGGCCTGTGGCATGGCGCAGCCTGGACTTTTATTGCCTGGGGAATGTATCATGGAGGGCTCTTGATCGCTCACAATATCTGGATGAAGTGGCGAAAGCCGGAATGGTTACTGAAGTTCACTGGTACCCAATTATATCGGGTTATAGCTATAGTAACCTTTTTCCATCTCACCTGCCTGGGTTGGGTTTTGTTCCGGGTGGAGGGGATTCATAATGCGGTTAATATGGTGTTTAAGATGCTCTTGATTAACCCGTTCAATCTAGACCTGAGCCTGGCTCGCTATTTTGCCGGGGCCGTATTCTTGTACTTGCTGCACCTAGCCGAACGCTGGGCCAGGTTAAATTATCGGCACATATCAGCCTCTTGGCACAATCATTTTCCGGCCCCAGTCCGAGCACTGGCTTATACCATGTTGATTGTTATATTGGTAATCTTTATTCAAACCCAGCAGAGCAGCTTTATTTATTTTCAGTTCTAAACTCCTCCGGCCGGTATAGTTTCATAGAGCTCCCAGTACGGGGTTATCAGAGTAATTTTAAGGGTGGAATGATGTGATAGTTAATATGAAGAAGGCTAAATTATCTGTAGTAGCAATTATAGTAGTTATGGGGACCTTTTTATTGCTCGGGTGTTTGCCGCGTACCCCAGTCCCCCCGACTAGCCCGGTGTCCCAGGCACCGGCCAGCTTGCAGGCGGAGCATCCGGCACCTGCTCCCGCTGAATATATGCTGAAGGTTCATTTTATCGATGTTGGCCAGGGTGATGCGATCCTGGTTCAAACCCCGGCCGGCCAAAGTATGTTGGCGGATGCAGGTGAAAATAGTTACGGTAGTCGGGTGGTGAATTACCTGACAGCTCAGGGAGTGACCGAGTTGGATGTGGTGGTGGGAACTCATCCCCATTCTGATCATATCGGGGGGTTGGATACGGTAATAAACAGTTTGCCGGTAAAAAAAGTTTTTATGCCGAAAGTTACTCATAATACCCAGAGTTTTCGCGATGTACTGAAAGCCATTGAGAACCGGGGCTTAAAGATAACTGAAGCCAGGGCGGGAGTTAATGTGGCATTAGAGGGATTGGACTGTCAATTTATAGCTCCTCTGCAGAATTCCTATCAGGATTTAAACAATTACAGCGCGGTCATCAAACTGAGCTTTGGATCGCAAACCTTTTTGCTGACTGGTGATGCGGGGACGGAATCCGAAGACCAGATATTGGCCTCCCCAGCCGACCTGAAATCAACCGTTTTAAAAGTTGGTCATCATGGTAGTTATGGTTCCAGTGGGGTCAAGTTTCTA
Organism: uncultured Syntrophomonas sp.; assembly: GCA_964647245.1. Taxonomy (GTDB): domain Bacteria; phylum Bacillota; class Syntrophomonadia; order Syntrophomonadales; family Syntrophomonadaceae; genus PHAA01. Next base: position 5,008 of record CAZYJA010000054.1, read on the forward strand.
AAGGCGATAAGGCCACAGTACGCAGTAATTATGACGGCGCAAGATAATGATTATGGCCATCCTCACACGCAGACCTTAAACAGACTAAAAGCGATCGAAAGCAACATATTGAGAACTGATCATAGTGGTACGATTGTCTTTACAACCGATGGCAGTAATCTGCAGGTAAGCACGCTGAACCAAGGGGGGAAATAGGTTGATAAAAGGGATAATTGACCGGTTTGAAGGGGAATACGCAGCAGTCGAAATTGAAGGTACTATAAAAACCGTCAGGCGCAGTGATATATGTGGTCAGCCCCAGGAAGGTGATATAATAGTCCTGGTTGATAACAGCTGGATTATTGAGCGGTCCGAAACGGACCAACTGGCTAAGGAAATTAAGGAACTGGCTGATAAATTGTGGGAATAGGGGCCAAACAAAAATAAAAATGGTCGGGGCGACAGGATTTGAACCTGCGACTTTCTGGTCCCAAACCAGACGCGCTACCAAGCTGCGCTACGCCCCGAACTCATCAATAATAACATTTATAAGCGAGAGATGTCAATTTCAAAAGTGATTTTTATGGCTCAATATCGCCAGTGGCCAGGTCATGAGCTATTTGTAAGGCTTTACAGGTTTTTACCCCGGCTATTCCGTCAGGTTTCAATCGATTAGCTTTCTGGAAGCGTAGCACCGCCCGGCGGGTCTTATCCCCATAATAACCATCCGGGGTGTAGGGATAATAGCCCAAATCCGCCAGCATTTGCTGTACCTCGCGCACATCATCGCCGCGGTAGCCTTTGGTCAAATTGCGAATTTTTCGCACTGTACCGGTTACACTAACCGGGGTCCCGATCCCCACCTGATTGTAAAGCTCAATCACGTTTTCGTTATGGAGTCTTATGCATCCGTGGCTGACAGCTTTGCCAATGGAGTTCGGATTATTGGTTCCATGTATGCCGTAGCTCCCCCAGGGGCAGCTTAATTTCATCCATCTGGCTCCGAATGGTCCGCCGGGGTCAACTGACTTAAAGACAATTTTCCATTCCCCTACCGGAGAGGGGGTAGACGGTTTTCCTACTGCTACTGGATAAGTTGTGATGCTATCGTTTAGGGTAAAGTTTAAGATACGGGTATCTATATGAACATGGATTTTGAGGTTGCCCGCTGATAGCGATTTACCTTTTCTGGCTGCGGAGTAGGAGCGCTGGCCTTGATTTAGTTCCCTCCAGGTCGTCGGACCGACAATACCATCGACTTTTAGGCCGCGTAACTCTTGGAATCGTCGGAGGGCCTGGTCAGTCACTTCGGTATATACTCCATCCAAAGTTCCGGGATTATAGCCCAGGCGGGATAGCTTCTCCTGAAGTTCTAATACATCCGGTCCAGACATTAAAATGGGGGTTATTCTAATCAGTCTGCTTGCAGAGAGCATTATAAATCCTACCCTTCTAATTATCGCATTTATAATATTCTATTTTTTATCTGCAAAAAGGTTACTTTTATATATAAAAATAAAAATCTGGTACATAAAATTAATGGGAGGCTATCGGTATAATCAGCCTGGATTGATTACCTTAAATGGCTGCTGAATACATGAGCCAGAATGGTATGTCTTAACCGATATCATAAAAATATGAAATTAATGTAGTTAATTACTTGACTTCTCTAGGTAATATTATTTATTCTTTTATAGAAGAAGAATGATTTGCGGAAGTGGCTCAGTGGTAGAGCATCGCCTTGCCAAGGCGAGGGTCGCGAGTTCGAATCTCGTCTTCCGCTCCATAAAAGTCTATGCCTCGGCTTCGTCCGGGGTGTTATATTTTTTTGGCTTTACCCCCTAGAATCAGACTGGGAGGCTATACATCGATAACTATTTCTGGTATAGTCGGGAAATTAATGGGAATTTATATTGTTAAGGAGGAGCATAAATGAGCGCCAAGTTAGAGAAGATAGAAAATAGCGAAGCCTACTTGGAAGTCGAGGTGGATGCTGAGGCACTGGAGGATGGTCTTGAGAAAGCTTATCGGAAGGTAGTCAAACAGGTCACCATACCAGGTTTTCGTAAAGGGAAAATACCACGCCAATTTCTGGAAGCCCATTATGGCAAGGAAATTTTATATGAAGATGCCTTGGAGTTCGTAATTCCACCCGCTTATGAACAGGCTTTGGACGAATTGAAAATCGATCCAATTGCCCAGCCAGAATTTGAGGTCGGAGAAATAAAACCGGGCGAGGGTTTGCTTTTCAAAGTGAAAGTAGCCGTGAAGCCCGAGGTTATTTTCGGCCAACTGGAAGGGTTGGAAGTTAGTGTGCCTATGCATAAGGTCAGTGAGGCCGATGTTGACCGCAGGTTGGATGATATGCGGGCCCATTATGCACAACTGGTGGTGAAGACCGAAGACGCTTCGGAACTGGGAGACACTCTTACCATTGATTTCATGGGCTCTATGGACGGAGTTCCTTTTGAAGGCGGAACCGGCGAAGACTACCAGCTGGAACTGGGCTCCAATACCTTTATCCCAGGTTTCGAGGAACAATTGGTAGGACTGAAGACGGGTGATACCACCGATGTTAAGGTGGTTTTCCCGGCCACATATCATGCCGAAGATCTGGCCGGCAAGGATGCGGTTTTCCAGACTACCGTAAAAAAGATCGAGCATAAAGAGCTGAGACCTTTGGATGACGAATTCGCACAGGAAGTGAGCGATTTTGAAACCATCGCCGAACTGCGCCAGGATGTGGAAGCCAACTTGGTCAAAGCCAATGATTATCGCCAAAATGAGATTATCAAGAAAGAAGTTCTGGCTAGGGCTACAGAGCTGTGTACGATTGAGGTAGCACCAGCGGTTGTAGAAATGCAATTTCAGACTATTCTCAGTCAGTTCGAACAGCGCATAGGCAGTCAGGGTATTAAGCTGGAACAATATTTCCAATTGACTAACAGTAATCTGAATGAGTTTAGACAGGATATGCTGCCTGAAGCAGAACGTACTGCGAAAACTAACTTTATGTTGGAAAAATTGGTTGAAGAAAAAGGATTTGAACTTACGGATGAAGAAGTAGATACCCAGATCGGGGAAATAGCCGTTCAAATGGGAGTTGATTTGGATCAGGCCAAGCAAAATCTGGCGGGCGTTATGGATAAGTTTATAGTCAATTTGAAGATCGAAAAAGCCATTAAATACCTGGTTGATAACGCCGTAGTAACTGAAAAAGTAGAAGCCGTCCCGGATGTTGATCAAGCGGGAGCACTCGAAGACTAAAATCGAATACTATATAAGATGGAGCTTGAATATTTTTAAGATGAGGAGGGAGTTTCAGTGTCATATCTAGTACCAATGGTAGTAGAACAAACCAACCGTGGGGAAAGATCTTACGATATTTATTCGCGGCTTTTGAAGGATCGCATTATTTTTCTGGGAAGTGCCATTGATGACAATGTGGCTAATTTAATAATTGCGCAGCTATTGTTCCTGGAAGCTGATAATCCTGACAAAGATATTAATTTTTACATTAACAGCCCGGGTGGATCGATAACTGCAGGTATGGCTGTTTATGATACCATGCAGTATATTAAACCTAATGTATCGACAATATGCGTGGGCATGGCAGCTAGCATGGGAGCATTTTTGCTGAGTGCTGGCGAAAAGGGCAAACGCTATTCTCTTCCTAATGCTGAGATAATGATTCATCAGCCGTCAGGGGGAACCCAGGGGCAAGCCACTGACATTGAGATTCATGCCCGTCGGATACGCCAAATGAAGGAAAGCTTGAATCGAATTTTAGCCGAACGAACCGGCCAGAGCATCGATAGGATTCAACAAGATACCGAGCGGGATTATTTTATGTCCGCTCAAGAATCCAAAGAATATGGTATCATAGATGAAATACTGGTTCAGACTAAAATTGCACCAAAGAAATAGTCATCTGGAAAAAGAGGTGAAAGAATGCAAAAATACGGGGACGAAAAAGGTCAACTGAAATGTTCATTTTGCGGCAAAACCCAGGATCAGGTTAAAAAGTTAGTGGCCGGCCCGGGGGTATACATTTGCGATGAATGTATTGAACTGTGTAATGAAATCATTGAAGAAGAACTGGCCGATGATATTGGGTTCGAACTGGGGGATATACCTAAGCCCCAGGAGATTAGGGAAATATTGGATGAATATGTTATCGGACAGGATATAGCCAAAAAATCCCTGGCAGTTGCTGTTTATAATCATTATAAACGTATAAATCTGGTTATGAAGCTAGATGACGTCGAACTACAAAAAAGCAATATTATGATGCTGGGACCAACTGGAAGCGGTAAAACATTACTGGCCCAGACTTTGGCCCGCATCTTAAATGTACCCTTTGCGATTGCTGATGCTACTTCATTGACCGAAGCTGGCTATGTTGGCGAAGATGTGGAAAACATTCTGCTTAAGCTAATTCAGGCTGCTGATTACGACATTGAAAAGGCCGAAAAGGGTATCGTTTACATTGATGAAATTGATAAAATTGCCCGAAAGACTGATAACCCCAGTATTACTCGCGACGTTTCCGGCGAAGGCGTACAGCAGGCTCTGCTGAAGATTTTGGAAGGCACCGTAGCCAGCGTGCCTCCGCAGGGAGGCAGAAAACATCCGCATCAGGAATTTATTCAAATCGACACCAGTAACATTTTATTCATATGCGGGGGAGCCTTCGAAGGCATTGATAAGATTATCCAAAACCGGGTCGGCGAAAAAGTGATGGGCTTTGGAGCGGACATTAAGAGCCGGGAAGAGAAGAAAATCGGGGAAATACTAAATATGATTCTGCCCCAGGATTTGCTCAGGTATGGCTTAATTCCTGAATTTGTTGGACGCGTTCCCATTATCGTCACTTTGGAAGCTTTGGATAAAGACTCATTGGTGAAGATTTTGACCGAACCTAAGAATGCCCTTACCCGGCAATACAAGAAACTGTTTGAACTGGATGGAGTAGATCTAGAATTTATGCCGGATGCTCTGCTGGCCATTGCCGAAGAAGCATTGCATCGCAATACGGGCGCTCGTGGATTGCGGGCTATCATTGAAGATGTTATGTTGGAGGTAATGTATGAAGTGCCTTCGCGTATAGACATAACCAAGGTATTAATTACCAAGGATGTAATCAGCAAAAAGGAAAAACCTTTGTTGGTTACGGTGGACGCCAAGCGTAGGGTTAATTAGCGTATTTTAAGTGAATCAATAATATGGGAAAGGTAGCGTAAAGCTACCTTTTTTTCTGCTTAATACCTTAGTTCAAATTTTCTCGACGGGAATAATAAAGGTGATCAGATCGGGAAAGGAATTAAAGTATGAGCGAATTTTTTGTGCGGTATGGGGGAGTTTTGTACCTCATTCAGTTGCTGTTTGGTATTGTAATAGGGATGTACTTCTGGACCCTATTGAAGAGCCAGCAGAGTAGAAAGGCGGTTATGACCAAGGTATCGGAGAAGGAGAATATTAAATTGCGGCAATTACGCAGCGTTAAATTGACCGAACCATTATCCAGCCTTAGTCGTCCCGGCACTTTCAGTGACATTATCGGTCAGGCAGAAGGGATAGCAATCCTCAGAGCTGCTCTGTGCGGTCCGAATCCTCAACATGTTATTATCTATGGACCACCTGGGGTAGGGAAAACTGCTGCGGCCCGACTGGTACTTAATGAAGCCTGTGCTAACCCGGTGTCCCCTTTCAAAGTAAATGCCCGATTTGTGGAAGTGGATGCTACCATATGCCGCTTTGATGAACGCAATATAGCCGATCCATTATTGGGCTCGGTTCATGATCCCATATATCAGGGGGCCGGTTCCATGGGTGTGGCGGGCATACCTCAACCTAAACCCGGGGCTTGTACTCGAGCCCATGGGGGTATACTGTTCCTGGACGAAATAGGAGAACTCCATCCATTACAATTGAATAAACTACTAAAGGTACTGGAAGACCGGAAGGTCATGCTGGACAGTGCATACTACACCGAAGGGGATCGGAATATTCCCGAACATATCCATGATATATTTCAAAACGGTTTACCAGCTGATTTTCGTTTAGTAGGGGCCACTACGCGAATGCCAGACGAGCTTCCCCCTGCCCTGAGGTCGAGATGTATGGAAATTTTCTTTAAGCCGCTGGATCGTAAGTCGATTAGAACGATTACTTTGAATGCTGCCGAAAAAATACAGCTGGTTCTGGAAGAAGCCGCCCTGGAGGAAATCACATGTCATGCCGGTAATGGCCGGGAAGCGGTCAATATTGTCCAATTGGCCGCGGGAGTTGCCCAGGTGGAAAACAAACCCGCTATTAGCCAGGATGTAGTACAAAAAGTGCTCAATAATGGCCGGTTTTCGCCCCGACCCGAACCTAAAGTGCAAGACTCACCCCAGATAGGGTTAGTCAATGGATTAGCGGTATTTGGAGCCAACATTGGAACTATTATTGAGGTGGAAGCTTCAGTAGTCTCGGTTAGTAAAGGGACGGGATCATGGCTGGTCACTGGGGTTATTGAAGAGGAAGAGATAACGAGCGGCGCCAGGACCTCACGTCGTAAAAGTATGGCTAAAGGGGCTATAGAAAATGTGATGACCGTTCTTAAAAGTAATTTTGGCATCGCAATCAAAGATTATGATATTCATATTAATTTTCCGGGTGGAACTCCGGTTGATGGTCCTTCAGCTGGAGTATCGATGGCAACCGCCATATATTCGGCTTTGAATAATGTTAAGGTTAATAATCTCATCGCGATGACGGGAGAGGTGTCAGTGCACGGACAGGTAAAACCAGTCGGGGGAGTAATGAGTAAGGTGGAAGCAGCCCGTAACGCGGGAATAAAGAAGGTCTTGATTCCGCAAGAAAACTGGCTGGCGATATTCGCTAGTTACCCGGATATTGAAGTCGCCCCTGTACTTGACCTGAATGAAGTGTTACAATTTTCTATAATACAGGAATAACGTAATAATTAATGTTCTAGAGAGTATCTGAGCTATAAATTGTATAACAGCGGAGGTGTTCTTTTGTCAACCGAAAATAAACCGGATTATCGTGAAATTCCAATATTGCCCCTCCGGGGAATGCTGGTTTTTCCTTATACTATTATTCATCTGGATGTCGGCCGAAAAAAATCCATTCAAGCCATTGAAGAAGCTATGCTTGGCTCCAAGGAAATTTTTCTCGCTACTCAAAAGGAAGCGCAGACAGATGAACCCGACCAGGATGACATATTTGAGGTAGGTACAGTAGCTGAAATAAGACAGATTCTGAAAATGCCGGGCGGTACCATGCGGGTGTTGGTTGAGGGATTATACCGGGCTAACATCAAAAGCTACGTAGCCAACGATGCCTATATGAAAGTAATTATTGAAGAATACAAAACTGAGCTTACCCCCAAAAATG
>CAZYJA010000055.1:0-12384 GCA_964647245.1 uncultured Syntrophomonas sp.
ATCTATTTGCAGTGATTAAGATTGCGGTTCCTAAAACCCTCAGCGATAGAGAGCGGGAACTGTTTGAGGAACTGTCCCGGGTGTCAAGTTTCAGCCCGCGCCCGGCAGGAAGGGAGGCTTAAGGCATGGAATATCGACGTTACTATTTAATGCTCCGTCGTCCTCCATTCCAGGCGGGGTTATTAACCCCGGCGGAACTTGCCCGTCAGGCCGGCGTTCATCCAGAATTATTGGCCCGTATGGTGGATTTGGGCTTAATTGAACCGGAACAATGCAGCCCGGAGGTATTATTTGCGCCGACTGCAGTTGCTGATGTTTGCCGAGCTTTGCGTTTGCGTAATGAACTAGGAATTAATTGGGCAGGGGTAGGATTGGTTATGGACCTACTAGAAAGAATCGCCCAGCTGGAAAGTGAGCTGGCTAGATATAAAAATGAATAGGTGTTGGCAGACAGTGGGATTAGACAGGACACGGTTCTACTGTCTGCCTGAAAAAATTGGTGTTTACCAGGGAGGTGTAGAAAGATGGATTTAAATAAATTAACCGAAAAGTCGCGCGAGGCCCTAAGTGATGCTGAAAGCCGGGCGGTTGGATTTGGGCATCAGGAAATTGATGTTGAGCATTTATTTTTGGCCTTGCTGGAGCAGGGCGATGGCTTGATTCCCAACCTTTTTAACCGGGCGGAAGTTGACCCGGTCCGGATTATCAGCAATTTGAAGAATGAGCTGGGTAAACGTCCCCGGGTTTCCGGCGGGTCCAGTGAAGCGGGTAAGGTTTATGTAACCCAGCGCTTGAATCAAACGTTGGCCCGCGCGGAAAGCGAAGCCGGACGCCTGAAGGACGATTATATCAGTGTTGAACACCTGGTTCTGGCCATGTTGGAAGAAGGCGGTTCCGGGGCGTCAGCGCGTATTATGAAAGAAGCCGGTCTCAGTCGGGATAAGTTTCTAAATGCTTTGACGGCGGTGCGAGGTAATCAGCGGGTTACCAGTCCCACGCCGGAAGCAACCTATGAAGCCTTGGAACGCTATGGGCGCGATTTGGTAACTCTGGTGCGAAGCGGAAAATTGGACCCGGTTATTGGACGTGATAGTGAGATTCGGGATGTAATTCTGATTTTATCCCGCAAACGTAAAAATAATCCGGTTCTAATCGGTGAGCCGGGCGTAGGCAAGACCGCCATAGTAGGGGGTCTGGCTCATCGGATCGTCCGCAACGACGTACCCGAGGGTCTGAAGAACAAGACGATTTTTGAGCTGGACATGGGTGCTCTGGTGGCAGGTGCCAAGTATCGGGGCGAATTTGAGGAACGTTTGAAAGCAGTATTGCAGGAGGTAAAACAGAGCGAAGGTCGGATTATCTTATTCATCGATGAGATTCATACCATCGTGGGAGCAGGCAAAGCGGAAGGTTCCATGGATGCCGGCAATATGCTGAAGCCCATGCTGGCCCGAGGCGAACTGCATTGTATCGGGGCCACCACTTTGGATGAATATCGCAAGCACATAGAAAAGGATGCTGCCCTGGAACGGAGATTCCAACCAGTTATGGTTGAAGAACCTACGGTGGAAGACACCATATCTATACTGCGGGGTTTGAAGGAAAGATATGAGGTTTTCCACGGGGTAAAAATTCACGACAATGCTCTGGTAGGGGCGGCAGTTTTATCCGACCGTTATATATCCGATCGGTTCTTGCCTGATAAGGCCATTGATTTAGTAGATCAGGCCTGTGCCATGGTAAGAACTGAAATTGATTCCATGCCGTCTGATTTGGATGAAATCTCGCGGCGCATTATGCAATTGGAAATCGAAGCAGCCGCTCTGGGGAAGGAAAAAGATCAGGCCAGTCGGGATAGGCTGGTATCCTTGCAGAAGGAAATAGCTGATATTAAGACTAAGTCCGATTCGATGCGGGCCAAATGGGATGCGGAAAAGAATGCTATCCAAAAGGTGACTGCCTTGAGGGAAGAATTGGATCAAGTCCGGCAAGAAATTGAAAGAGCGGAGCGGGATTATGATTTGAATAAGGCGGCTGAGCTAAAATATGGCAAACTGCCTGACCTGGAAAAAAGACTCCGGGCCGAAGAAGAGGTTATGGCCAACAAACAGGGTGGGGTAAGCGTTCTCAGCGAAGAAGTTACGGAAGAGCAAATAGCCCGTATTATATCGCGCTGGACCGGTATTCCCTTGACCCGGCTGGTAGAAGGGGAAAGGGAGAAGTTGCTTCGCCTGGATGAAATATTGCATGAAAATGTAATAGGTCAGGATGAAGCGGTCAGTCTGGTGGCTGATGCGATTATACGGGCCCGGGCTGGCATCAAAGACCCGCGCCGTCCGATTGGTTCGTTTATCTTCCTGGGACCGACCGGCGTAGGAAAAACTGAGCTGGCAAAGACCCTGGCAAAATCTTTGTTCGATTCGGAAAAGAACATGATCCGGATCGATATGAGTGAGTATATGGAAAAACATACGGTTTCGCGTTTGATTGGCGCTCCTCCCGGCTACATCGGTTATGATGAGGGCGGACAATTAACAGAGGCAGTACGCCGTAAACCCTACGCAGTTATTCTTTTTGACGAAATTGAAAAAGCCCATCACGATGTTTTTAACGTGTTATTACAAGTTCTGGACGATGGCCGTATTACTGATTCGCATGGGCGAACCGTGGACTTTAAGAATACCGTCATTATTATGACTTCCAATCTGGGTTCCCAATATCTCCTGGAAGGGATTAATAACCAGGGCGAGATTAGCGAAGCGGCCCGTGATCAGGTTATGAACGAACTACACAAGTGGTTTCGGCCGGAATTTTTAAATCGAGTAGATGAAACGGTGCTCTTCAAGCCCTTAACCCTGCCCGAGATCGAACGCATCGTAGAATTGTTGGTAGATGATTTGCGAGAGCGGCTGCAGGAACGCCAGATCAAACTCGAACTGAGTGAAAATGCGCGCCTCTTCATAGCTGCGGAGGGATATGATCCCGTATTCGGCGCTCGTCCCCTGAAACGATTCTTGCAGAGTAAACTGGAGACCTTGATAGGTCGGGCTATGGTTGGCGGCCAAGTGGTGGATGGGGCTACCATTCGGGTAGACGCTGAAGCAGGAAAGCTGGCGATTGACTGGGTTAATCCTTAAATTTCAGGTAAGACAATATGACAGGGGACGGTTCTTTTGACACGCTGCAGGTTCTTAGTGGGGGTATCAAAAGACCGTCCCCTTATCATTTTTTATATTGAATGCTGGGTTATAACCACAGGTTATTTTTCATGTAATAACCAATGTGCTATAGTTTTCTTATCGAAATGGGGTGATTTTGGAAATGGATACCCTTTATATGGATAATGCCGCAACTTCCTATCCCAAGCCAGAATCGGTGTACCTTGCGGTGGATCATTTTAACCGCTATCTGGGGGGGAGTCCGGGACGGGGGAGTCACCAGCAAACTTTGCAGGCGGGATCTATATTACTCCATGCCAGGGAGACTCTGGCACATTTATTTAATATTGATGACGGCACCCGGATTGCTTTCACTTTAAATGTTACTGAGGCTATAAATACTGGACTTAAGGGCTTATTAAACCCTGGCGATCATGTAATCACTACTAGTATGGAGCATAATGCGGTTGCACGTCCCCTTACGGTTATTAGCCGAATGGGTGTGGAATGGACCGCTGTTCAAGCTGCCTCCGACGGTACTTTGGATGCCGAGAAAATTCGAGAGGCTATTCGGGATAATACCCGTCTTATATGTGTGCTACATGCCTCTAATCTTACTGGTGGCATTATGCCTATTAGCGCAGTGGGAAAGATTGCCCGGGAACGGGGCATTGTCTTCATGGTCGATAGTTCCCAGACGGCCGGGGTTCTGAAAGTGGATGTAGAGGAGCAGAATATTGATGTTTTGGCTTTTACCGGCCACAAAGGACTGCTGGGGCCACAGGGCACCGGAGGTCTGTATATTAGACCCGGGCTGGAAATCAGACCCCTAAAAGAGGGCGGAACTGGTTCAATGTCTGAGTTTTTGGAACAGCCCAACTTCATGCCCGACCATCTGGAAAGCGGAACACCTAACACGCCTGGTATAGCTGGACTTCTAGCTGGGGCGGAGTTTATTTTGAAAACTGGTCGGGATAAGATCCAACAGCATGAAAATGAGCTAATTGCTATGCTTATCGAGGGAATGAAGGAAATAAATGGGGTGATTTTATATGGCCCTGCTGACAGCACCAAACAGGTCGCAGTATTACCCTTCAATATAAAAGGAATGGATTGTGGTGATGTGAGCATGCAACTGGATTATGAATTTGGTATAACTACTCGTTCAGGATTACATTGTGCTCCCCTGGCCCACCAAACGTTGGGAACCTTGCGGATGGGAGCATGCCGGCTAAGCCCAGGCTTTTTCAATACTGAAGCAGATATCAAAAGGGTGTTGGAAGCCGTTCGCAGAATTGCTCATCGGTTAAAAATATCATAAGATTATCAACCCTGTTTTCCCGCCTCGATATCGGGCTATATCTAAATACCTGCCCGATATCGGAATAGACCTACCACTCATTATTTATCCTCCAGTCCTACATAATAAAAGCCATACTTTAACATTTGCTTCCTTTTTTGCGTGATCGCTTAATATAATAGGAGTATAATAATATTCAGGCCATAAACCTAATATTGGAGACATTAGCAAAGAGAGGTTAGGAAAAATGCGTATTTTGCAAACAGGTTTGAAAAGTGCGATAGCAAGGCTTAAGGATCCGGTGAGTGGCTTGACTCACCTTGGGGGTGCGCTGTTATCGATTATAGGGTTGATTGTTTTGCTGATTTATGCCCACCGGTACGCTACGGTGAAGCATATCGTTTCCTTCGCTATATTTGGGAGTGCAATGATATTGCTGTATGCTGCCAGCGCGGTATATCACCTTTTGAACATTTCGGCGAGGATTAACCTGCTATTAAGGCGCATTGACCACATGATGATTTATGTGTTAATAGCGGGTACCTATACACCCTTATGTGTAATTGGTCTGACTGGTGCATGGGGGGTAAGCATGCTCATTATGGTCTGGGTCATGGCAGCGCTCGGGATTATTATGTCAGTGGTATGGTTTGGAGCCCCACGCTGGTTGACCACTGCCATTTACTTGCTAATGGGGTGGCTGGTAGTTCTTCCTTTCTACCAGCTCATTCACTCCTTGCCAATAGGAGGTATTACCTGGTTGGTTATAGGTGGCTTGTTATATACCATTGGAGCTGTTATTTATGGTTTTAAATGGCCGAGAATTAATTCGCGGTGGTTTGGTTTTCACGAAATATTTCACCTGTTTGTAATCGGGGGAAGCTTTGGCCACTTCTGGTTGATGTTTAAATATTTAATGTATGTTTAAAATTAGAGTTCGATTATTGACTATCAAGGAATAAAACATAGTAGGAGCAAAGTCAGGTACATTATTAATAGGTAAAGGGGGCTCATTGTTATGGAGGAAAAGGAATTGACATCAGTAATAAGAACCATTCACCAACGTGAAGCCTGGGTATCCGAAATCTTTACATGGGTAAAAAGGGTTATCGCCAATTATGGTGATCCGAAAGTGTCAACCTGTAGTGCCCTGTGTGTGACTACCCTGAAAAATTCCTACGTGCGAGGTCAGGTTTTTCCTTATATTAATATTCCTATTCGCTATGGAGAGAAAGAACTCTTAGGTTTATATGAATATTTTGGTGAGCAAATGCCTCTGGTGGACAACCATATATATTGCGACTTCGTGGTCCATTCCATTTATTATACTGAAAATAAAGATCCAGCTGCTATCAAGGCTATGGAAGAGCGAGCCAGGCAGATATTCAAGGATAAGGGTTATGAAATATTGACCTTTGAGGGTGGGATGGCGACTATTACCATTGATCGCATGATCCTGGAAGATGAAAAGAAATTCACTGGCTTGCTTGCCAGTCTATTATATGAAGCAATAAAAATGCAGGCCGAGACTGCCTAGAAAAAAGAGGAGGACGGGAACCATTTATTATATATCGCGTAATGATCCATGTTGGTGCGGAAGTGCTAAGAAATATAAAAAATGCCATTTGGAACAGGATACCCGACTGGAGCAAATGGAGCTAGAAGGTTACCTGGTTCCTAAGCGGAAGCTCATTAAAACAGAAGAGCAGATTGCTGGGATCGGTCGGGCCTGCCAATTAAGCAAGCAGATTCTGGACATGGTTGGCAAGAAAATTACCCCAGGTATTACTACTAATGAGATTAACCAGTGGGTACATGAGTACACAATCCAGCATGGTGCGATTCCAGCTCCTTTGAATTATGAGGGCTTTCCCAAAAGCGTCTGCACCTCTCCCAATAATGTGATTTGTCATGGTATTCCGAATGATATCCCTTTACAGGACGGGGACATAATAAACGTGGATGTTACTTCCATATTGGATGGATACTATGGTGATGTGAGCCAGATGTTTCTGGTTGGAGAACCCTCCCAACAGGCTCGGGATTTGGTAAGGGTAGCCAGGGAATGTCTTTATTTGGGGATTGAACAGGTTAAGCCTTTTAATCGGATTGGTGATATAGGCTATGTCATCGAGCAGCATGCAAATCGACATGGATTCTCAGTTGTTCAAGAATATGGCGGGCATGGAGTAGGTGTTGATTTTCACGAAGAACCTTTTGTGCAGCATTATGGGGAGCGTGACTGTGGCATGGTACTGGTTCCTAACATGGTATTTACCATAGAGCCTATGATTAATGTCGGTAGTTATAAGTGTAAGAGGCTAGAGGACGGCTGGACCACCACTACTGTTGATGGCTCCCTCTCGGCGCAATGGGAACACACGGTTCGAGTAACCGCAACCGGCGTGGAAATATTGAGCGACTAGGGCCGTATCGATTTGGTAAACTGGGAAATTCGGGGACGGTTCTTGAATTGAATTCGCGAATTCAATTCAAGAACCGTCCCCGAATTTCCGAACCGTTCCGAATTTCCCGTCCCTCAATTTCACAATTAGGGTTGGGATTGAGAAAAGTGCAAGAAATTGTTACAATGTAGGGCAGGTTAAATATTATCGAGCTAGTCAATCAAAATAGATATTTGGAGGGTTAACTGGTGCATAAGAAGTTGTTTATCCCCGGCCCTGTGGAAGTCAGACCGGATGTGCTGGCGAAAATGGCTGGGCCTATGATCGGACACCGCAGTAAGGAGGCTTCTGAGCTACAAAAGGGAATCAGTGACAAAATGAGAAAGCTATTTTACACGGATGAAGCCATATTGCTATCAACCTCGTCCGGTAGTGGTCTGATGGAGGGGGCGGTACGCTCATGTACCTTGAACCGGGCAGCAGTTTTTTCCGTTGGTTCGTTTGGTGATAGGTGGTTTGAAATGGCTGACAATAATAATGTTCCGGCCGATATCTTTAGGTCTGAATGGGGAACGCCTACCACTCCCGAACTTTTAGATGGAGTTCTGGCCAGTGGTAAGTATGACTTGATCACCATTACTCACAATGAAACCTCAACTGGTTTAATGAACCCGGTGGAGGATATAGCAGAAATCATGAAAAAATACCCGGATGTGATTTATTGCTTGGATGCAGTAAGCTCTGCCGGAGGGACTAAAATTGAAGTTGACAAACTGGGGGTAGACATCTGTATCACCTCCACCCAGAAGGCTTTGGGCCTGCCGCCGGGAATGTCAATCTGCACATTTTCCCGGAAGGCTGTAGAGAAGGCGGGAAGAGTATCACATCGGGGCAGTTATTTAGATTTGTTAGCCATATATGAATACATGGTTAAGAAAGACTACCAATATCCTTCTACACCTTCTCTCTCTCATATGTTTGCACTGGATTACCAACTGGATCGTATTATGGAAGAGGGATTGGATAATCGCTTCGAACGGCATAAGTTTATGGCTGAGCAAGTTCGTAGCTGGGCCCGGGAGCACTTCGCTATTTTTGCGGAGGAAAGATATCTTTCCAACACCCTTACCACTATTACGAATACCAGAGGTATTGATATTGCAGCTTTGAATAAAGAGCTAGGGGCCCGAGGATATCAGATTTCTAATGGCTATGGCAAGATGAAGGATAAATCATTCCGTATTGCTCACATGGCCGATTGCACTCCGGATGAAATTACCGATCTTTTGAGCAATATTGATGATATTTTGGGATTATAAACCGGGGTTTATTAGCTGGAGGTCACCCCTAGCTATACGAGTTGAAATAATCAAATAACTCGGGGTCTGACCCCCGGTTATTCTCTAGGAGGGGATTCAATAGTGGCAGTAATAAGACCTTTTCGGGCCGTTCGGCCGATACCGGAGTTGGCAGCGAAGGTAGCGGCTCTTCCCTATGATGTTATGAGTAGTGACGAAGCCCGGGATATGGTACAGGATAATCCCTATTCTTTCTTGCATGTAGATAAGGCGGAGATCACCCTGGATCGGGAAATTGATTTGTATGATGTGCGGGTATATGAAAGAGCTCGGGGCAACTTGCAGGAGATGATAGATAGTGGGGTGTTGGCTGAAGACGAACGAGCCTGTCTCTATATATACCGCCAGATTATGGGGGGGCGTGCGCAGACCGGCATTGTAGCCTGTGCTTCCATTGATGATTATTTAAATAATGTTATCAAGAAACATGAACTTACTCGTCCGGACAAGGAAGCGGACCGCACCAGGCATGTAGATTACTGTGATGCCAATACGGGGCCTATTTTTCTTACTTATCAGGCTCAGGCGGATATAAACGAGATCGTAGACGATTGGACCCAAAAAGAGCCGGTTTATAGTTTTAATTCTGACGATGGCATTGAGCATATAGTATGGGTTATAAATGATGAAAATGTTATTAGCCAGCTTAGGGACTTGTTTGCCAAGGTGAAGTGTTTATATATTGCGGATGGGCATCATCGTTCAGCGTCTGCCGTCCGGGTAGGGCAGATGCGCAGGCAGGCTAAGCCTGAATATACCGGAGAAGAGGAGTTCAATCACTTCCTGTCGGTTATATTTCCGGACCAGGACCTATATATCATGGACTATAACCGGGTGGTGAAGGATTTAAACGGTTTAACCGCCGAGCAATTTATGGAGCAGGTTGCGAAGGGTTTTAGCATAAAAGAACATATGGCAGATGAACCTTATAGGCCTATGCAAAAACACAGCTTTGGTATGTATCTGGGTGGAAAGTGGTATGAACTTCGAGCCCTGGACGGTAGTTTTGACGTGAGTGACCCGGTAGCTCAACTGGATGTCTCTATTCTGCAAAATAACCTGTTAAGTCCTATATTAGGGATTGAAGACCCGCGTACTGACAAGCGAATTGATTTTGTGGGCGGCATACGCGGACTGAAAGAATTGGCCAGCAGAGTGGATGAGGGCATGCAGGTGGCCTTTTCCATGCATCCCACTACTATTCAGGATTTGATGGACATTGCTGATGCTGGTAAAATCATGCCGCCAAAGTCAACCTGGTTTGAACCTAAGCTGAGAAGCGGTTTGTTTATTCATAAACTTACCTAAGCTATCTGTTTTATAATATGGTGGTTGAGTCGGCTTGAGCCCAGATCTGAGTGAAAACAATTTTATAGGAGGAATATAAGATGCAGAATGAAGAAGTGAAAATCTCTGGTATGTCCTGCGGCCATTGCCAGGCTGCGGTAGAAAAATCTATTAAGGCTTTGCCCGGTATTATTAGCCTGGAAGTATTACTTAAAGAAGGGCAAGCACGGGTAGCCTTCGATGAAAGTAAAGTCTCACTCCAGGATATCCAGGCGAGTATTGAAGATGCAGGCTATTCCGTGGACAAATAAGAGGGGACAGGTGTGAGAAGGACGGTGGGGGCGAGTGAAGAAGGTTATTGAGGTTTGTCCGCATATATATCAAGTAGGTGGAAATGGCTTATCTTATGCGGAGGACTGCTGCGTTTACTTGGTGGAGGGTGACCGGGATTCAGCTCTAATCGATGCTGGAGCTGGTAAAAGTGCCCCGGTTCTGATTGGTAATATGCAAAAGAGTGGTATTGATATTAAGTCCATTAAATATATTATCGCCACCCATGGGCATATTGACCACATTGGGGGCTTAAAGGCCTTACAAGAAGGTTTGCAGGCCCAGGTAGTTGCCCATCACCTGGAATTGCCGGCAGTTCAAGAAGGATTAGCCCATCTAACGGCCGCCAGCTGGTATGGCGTCAATTATCAGCCAGTAACAGTCGACCGGGTGCTATATAAGGCTCAAGAAAGTGTTCAAGTGGGAAATATGAAGCTGGTATGTGTGCATACACCTGGTCATACTCAGGGGGGCATTTCGGTGTATGTGGATATCGCCGGTGTGCGGGTACTCTTCGGACAGGATATTCATGGCCCATTTAATCGGGAATGGGGATCGGATCTAAAGCAGTGGCGGACGTCCATGGAAGCTCTGCTGGATTTAAACGCGGATATTCTCTGTGAAGGCCATTTTGGCATATATCAACCGGCGGCCGCAGTGCGTAAGTATATAGAAGGTTACCTGAAGAGGTACTAAAATGGTTTTGAATAATCAAATAATTGCGGTGCCTGGCACCACTTATTCTAAGAATAAGTGGTGCCAGGCACCGCAATTAAGGCACCGCAATTACCGAGGTGGGTTATATTAATCGCGCCAGAGGTCTTCCAGGGTCTGGGCCTTTCTGATTAGGCGGATACCACCATTCTTTTCCAGCAGCACCTCGGCCGGCAAGGTTCGCGAGTTATAGTTGCTGGCCATGGCGAACCCGTACGCTCCTGCATCGTGTACTATGAGGGCGTCTCCCTCCTGGCAGCAAGGGAATGTACGGTCGTGAGCCAGGATATCCCCGCTTTCACAAATCTGCCCTACTATATAAACAGGTTTATCATATTCTTGATAAGGACGATCTTGCTCAGGAACGATACTTATCTCATGATAACTATCATACATCACTGGACGTACCAGGCTATTAAAACCAATATCAGTTCCTACGAAGAAGGTATTATAGTTTTCCTTGACGGCGGTTACGGTACCCAGTAAAGCTCCGCATTCCGCCACCACATAACGGCCCGGCTCGGTGCGGATTTTAATCGGTCGGTGGGCAGCTACCCAGTTCTGGACCAGGCTGTCCAATTCGGCGCCTAGTTTGGCCAAATCAAGGCGCGGCTCAGTGTCATGGTGATAGGGGATACCGAACCCACCCCCCAGGTCAACCATTTCAACGCTGGGAAGAGCAGCGGCCAATTTCAGAATACCGGCTGCAGCTTGCAGGTAAGCGTTCGATTCCAGGAACAAGGAACCTATATGATGGTTTAAACCAGTTATGGTCAGGTTATAGCGGGCTGCAATTTCCTGGGCCAGGTTCAAGTCTTCAATGGCGATACCAAACTTGGCCTTTTTGCCGCCAGTTACTACCTTATCATGGTGCCCGGCTCCTATCCCCGGATTAATGCGCAGGCATACCGGTCCGCCCTGAGCGACTTCACCCAAAAGTCGCAGTTGCGACAGTGAATCCACGCTTACGAGGATATGGTGATCGACTGCGAATTGCAGTTCGCTGCGAGAAACATTGTTGCCAATGAAAGTTATGCGACCAGGTGGGAAGCCAGCTTTCATTTCCAGGTACATTTCTCCCGGAGACATACCATCCACATCCAACCCTTCGTCCCGAATAATTTTCAATAATTCCACGTTGGTATTAGCTTTGGCAGAATAATTAACCCGGAAATTAGGATACTGCATGAGGTTCTTCATTTCCTGACAGCGTTTTCGCAGGGTTTCTTCATCATAAACATATAGAGGACTACCATATTGTTCAAGCAGGTCATGAACTGCCGCTTTACCGAAAACTAACTTTTGAAATCCCAATTTTCTCACTCCCTATTTTATCTGCATAGACCTATACATTGTAGTCCAGCTAGTTAGAGTTTGGCAATACTATGGAGACAAGTATACACATTGTCAGGCGGCATTTTCCTGATGCGGCGGCATTTCTCGTGTCGGTATGAATCTCGACAGCACTAAGTTTAATACCGCCAAAATGCCCGAGGCAATAAAAACCGGTACAAAGCCGTATTTTGTCCACAGTAAGCCTCCACCTATAGGAATTAACATGGATACCGCATGATCAATGGTAAGTCCCATAGAAAGGGTAGGGGTTATGTCTTCCCGGGAATCTACAATACGATTGAGATAAGTTGTGCGGGCCATTCGGACGGCGAATAGCATTTGATCGGCTATGAAACAAACCATAATAATATATAGGGCCACCGTACTGGAAAACCAGCCCGGGGAGAATCCGTAAAATATACTTAAAACTATTAAGATAATGGATTCGGCACCGATAATTACCCTTTCTCCCCAGGCGTCAATAGCTCGTCCTAAAA
>CAZYJA010000056.1:0-11902 GCA_964647245.1 uncultured Syntrophomonas sp.
TTATCAACAAGGCTGACCGTGAGGGTGCTGCGAAACTCCAAAAGGAAACCCTAAGTATGTTGCAAATGGGCAAGTGGGATGACGGTTGGATTCCACCAATCGTTACGGTAGAGAACGTTGCAGACCCGATAAATTTTGCCAAAAGCGTTGTTGCTCTGACTGACAAGATCGATGAGCATTATCAGCATTTGATAAAGAGCAACATATTAGCTACGCGAAGTCATCGCAAGGCTTCAGCGGAAATCAATGAGTCACTGCGTGCTGCTATTCTAGCGCCGATTCTTGATGACCTGGCAGCGAGTGGCGAACTGGAAACAATGGTACAGAAGATAATGAAGCGAGAATTAGATCCATATTCTTTAGCTGAGTTAGTCGCAGGAAAATATTTGGCGAGTCCAGGCTGCAAATAAGGTCTAGCGATTACCAAAAGCCATTCTTTGAGGGGTGTTGGGTATGGGGAATAAACCAATGAGAGTCCTGCTTGCCAAAACGGGGCTGGACTCTCATGATAGAGGAATTCGACTGGTTGCTCGCGGGTTGAGGGATGAATACGGTATGGAGGTAATTTTCACGGGTTTGTATCGTTCCCTGGATGAGATAGTGGCAACAGCGTTACAGGAAGATGTGGATGTTGTGGGACTTAGTGTTCATACCGGCGGTGAAATGGAAATATTTCCTCGCCTTCGGAAATTATTAGATGTCAGAGATGCCAAGGATATAATTCTCATCGGTGGGGGTGTCATCTCTCCCTTACATTCGAATTCTCTAAAGGAATCCGGATCAGTTAAAGAGATATTTGGGCCAGGTTCTTCAATTAAAACTATAGCGGAGAGCGTGAAGCAATTGGTTATCCCAAATGACTAGTCTTACGTTCGAAATGTTGGGCTGATGGAGTTATTGAAGGGAATGGGGGACAAATAGTGATTGATGATATATTAAAAACACCTAAAGAAGAAATGAAAGAAAAGGTTAAAGACTTAGCCAAAGCCAATTTCAAAAAAGGGCCTAATTGTGCTGAATCGGTCTACTTGGCCTTGGTCGAGGCTGGACTGATTGATTTTGCGCCGGAAACAGTGGCTCTGGCGACTCCTTTTGGCGGAGGTATGGGACTTAGTGGAGGTGTATGCGGAGCTTTAGTGGCTGCCATTATGGGAGCCGGCGCTGCGCATGGCCGACGCCAACCGATTCAGGGAAGTATGCAAGAAATAATAGATAAACTCTATGGTAATCCCGGGCTATATAGATTTTATAATCAGATGCCCCATGCATTTGAGGAAAAATTTGGCTCTACTCAGTGTGGAATCCTTAATAAAGATTATCCTAATGATTGGTACAATAAAGATAGACTGCGCGGTTGTATGAAATTTGTGGTTGAAGCAGCCGGAATGGCAGTTGATTATATTTATCAGGGCCAAGAGGAAGGTTTCGGACAGCCATTCGGTAAAAACATGGCTGGAAAAATATAACCCATTCAATTCCTCGCATTCCCAAAAAGAGACCGATGCATGGAATTGCCGGCGAACTATGATAAGGAGGCAATAGCTTTGAGTGATCCTTTATTAATGCATTTAAACAATTCCGTATTCTTAAGGGACAAATCACTAATTATTGTAGATCGCCGGTTACTTCCATCTAAAATAGTCGAGGTAGTTTGTAATGACTATGAGGATGTTGCGCGGGCTATTGAGGAAATGGTAGTCCAGGGCGCTGGCGATATTGCTATTACTGCTGGTTACGGACTATACATGACTGCGCTTAAGATTGAAGAGCATTTGACTTGCGATACTGATGAAGTAAGACAATTATTGTTGACGGTTAGGGATCGATTGGTTGCTACCAGGCCTACCGGGTTTCACCTAAAAGCCCTATTGAACAGTATGATCGACAAGATTAATTGGGACTCCCGGTGTTCCAATCAATTACTGACCAGAATTAATGAGACAATTGCCAAACAGGATCTTCGCTCTAAATTAACCGGTAACTATGGAGCAGCCCTTCTGGAAGATGGTGATTGTATACTTACTCATTGTTTTCCCGGAGCCGGATTATTGTATATGTTGAGCCAGGCTCGGGATCAGGAGAAGCAAATACAGGTGATATGCACTGAGACCAGGCCTTATCTCCAAGGAGCGCGCCTTACAGCCTGGTCGGTATCAGAGTTAGGTTTGCCGGTAACGTTAATTACCGATAATATGGCAGCCTACTGTATGAGCCGAGGTATGGTAACCAAGGTTGTTACCGCCGCTGATCGCATAGCTATGGATGGGACTATAGCCAACAAAGTGGGGACATTTCAACTGGCTTTAGCTGCCGCTTACCATCACATACCATTTTATATTTTAGGCTATGGCGGACCGGATAGACGATGTCCTAGTGGGAAAGAAATAGCTATAGAGATTAGGAATCCGGAAGAAGTGTTATCAATTAATGGAATTAAAACGACCGGTGCGAAAGTTAAAGGCTTTTATCCAGCATTTGACTTGACGCCGCCTGAATTGGTTAATGGAGTTATCAGTGACCGGGGTATCATCCCGGCTAACAATGTCCAAAGTTATTGGTCATTACCAGTTTTGTGATATGACCGACTGATAAATCGGTAAAATTACGGTTATAGAGAAGGAGGAAAATAAATTGGCTATTATTAGAAATAATGAAGTAATCCCGCTCGGTCGCCAACTGTTTATATCTAAAAAAGACGGTCTGAAAATGGAAGACCTGATTATCGAAGGCGATGATCATTACAGAATATTTGAAAAAGGCGACGATATAGTTGTAAAGAATGATGACTGTTGCAGAAGTATTAAGATTACAATAAAGACCAAAGATTAATAGAGGGTTGATATGGAGGAAGAACTATGACGCGGTTATTTAGAGCCTGGTCAATAAAAGATGGATATTTAGGGCAAGAACAGGTTAAATTTAGCTGGTTCGTAGTGGGCAGATCATTACCTGTATTTCCTTATGAAGAGCTAATTGAGTATTACGATGAAAACCGGGATGAAGTTTGTTACGATCAG
Organism: uncultured Syntrophomonas sp.; assembly: GCA_964647245.1. Lineage (GTDB taxonomy): Bacteria > Bacillota > Syntrophomonadia > Syntrophomonadales > Syntrophomonadaceae > PHAA01. The sequence continues at coordinate 3,018 of CAZYJA010000056.1, forward strand.
ATGTGGGTAAATGAATTTTTCTCCGCAGCTGAGGTGGAGGAATTACGGAATTATTTATTGAATTCTCATGAAATGGAGATTCATGTTGAAGAAGTATCATTGCCGGTACGTGCTGGAGGATTGAGTTATGGACTTCTTTTGATAAGTGGGCAGAGTAGTTTTTATCCTTTGGCTGATGAAGAAGGGTATAACTTAAGTATATCTGTTCTAGGGCATTATGATTTGAAAAAAGATAAATCTATTAATCTGCTATCTAATGAAGATTTGCAAATTGGAGCGGAATTTTTAGCGAAAGTATTTGCCCAATTGAATATAGCTATGCCTGAGCAGAATGAGCTGAATATGCTGCTGAATAAAATTTATGAAGAAGGGTTTTGGGTACAGCAAAATAAGAAGAAGTCCAAAGGTACGAATAACACGAATTTAAACAATTGAAGGTTCAATACGACAGGCAGGGATTTAAGGAGCTAACACTATGATAATTGGTGATAGAGTGGTTATAACCGAACGCAGACACTTTTTGTTTAATTTGGAAGGTTCAGTAATAGGGTTCCGTGGAGAGAAATCGCCCGGGGATTTTTGGCTGCTAATTTTAGTGGATAGCCGTAGCCGCAGTTTTCTTATTCCTCAATCAATGGTGAAGGTAATAAACGAGGATAATTGTAGTAATAATAAGCCAGAGCACTAAAAGATTTTCATGTAGATGCTAATCTATTAATAGCAGACCTGCAATGGTTATTTCGCCTTCTATAAAGTCGATAGCGAGACCGGCTCTTCGATATGTTTGCAGCACATTTATACCCATCCCTTCCATTGAAGGTCGGGAAGTTCCAGGTTTTAGACATTGAGTTGTTCCGCTTTTAGCAACACAGTTTTCACATAGCTTACATTCGCCAGCTCCGAGGGCAAGAGCTAATGGAAAACCTAAAATAAAAGCTTTTCTTTCCAGACCAATAAGCATTTCATTAAGTTGCAATGCTGTTTTGGTGAAAGTTTCCTGAGTTGCTTCTTTTGATGGGATTGTTTGATGAAGCTGTAATAGCAGAGCAAAGTTATATTTGCTTATAAGACTACGATTTTCGGATAAGGAAGGTAGAAATGGGGGACACATTAAATTATTCCGGTAGTTGCCACAAAGATTAACTTGACATTGCATTCTAACACGCTCGTCGATGATAATATCCTTGGCAAGTACTAGACAAGTTTTAACCTCGGCGATACTTTGGGCGTAAGTTTCTAGTTCGAGCACCTTATGAAGTCTATTACTTAGATCCATAGTATTAATACCTCCTAAGAATTATTATTGGGAAACAATTAGGTATGACTTGCAAAGACATATTTATTAGTTAGAATATATTATATAACCAGTGTGCTGGTATAAAATGGAATATTATAATCATTGTACCAGACACCATGCTAAAATTAAATAATTTTTATGTGCAGCGGGTATTTGCATAAAACAAATACCAGGGAACCAGGTGAAAATCCTGGACGGTCGCGCCACTGTAAACGGGGAGCATGTTCCAATTGCCACTGGGCCAAAGCCTGGGAAGGCGGAAACAAGTGAGGATCCGTAAGTCAGGAAACCTAACTGCTGTACCGCACGTAATACCTTCGCAAGAAAGGGGGAGTGCTTGATATATAGGCAACTCAAGCTTCCATTTTCTAGCGAGAATGGAAGCTTTTAGCTTGTTGGAGTTTACGACAGAAAGTGGCTTAGTATAGGAAAAAATACTTAGGAACTCGCGATAATTCCGTACTAATTCTGAAATAGATTTATAGGAGTGTGTAAGTTAAATGAACAAAAAAAACAGGGTGATGTCACGGGCTTTAATAATTCTATTTCTATTTACGACATTTTTTACATATTTGACACCGGAAGTTGCCCGAGCCGATATAACTATCAATGATCTGGCAGTACAAGCGGTGCAGAATCAATATGCTTCATATCAAGATGGTACAGCCGTAAATGGGGGAGGATATACTGATTTTTCTTCCTATGATGCTTATATATTAGACCTGGCTGGAGCAGATATAAATACATGGGTTTATGATGGTACAAGTTTAAAAACCAAAGTGTTAAGTTTAATTGATGCAACAATTTCGAATCCTAGTGAAACAACAACTGATTGGTCAGGGAAGGAAGTATATGTCAAGTCAGCCAAAAGGGTAGCTCAGGATTATCTAGCCGCTAAGAGTTTGGGGGAAACAGCTAAAGCCAGTCAATTACTGGCCATATTAAAGAGCAGACAAACAGCAAGTGGTTATTTTGATGATAGTGCATTTAGTGATATTCCTGCCTTTGAATTATTAGGAAGAACTGGGGATATAGCCGAGATAAATACCAGCAATGCTATAACCTATATTCTAGCTAATCGTGATAATACTAGCGGAGCTTGGACCCCTGCATGGAATGATTTTCAGACTACAGCCCAGGCAGTAAGGGCCTTATACTACCTAAAAAATCAACCCGATGTGCAACCAGAGGTACAGACAACTGTTCAAACAGCAATTGATGGTGGCCTAGATTGGATGAAGGGTCTGCAAAAAGATGATGGAAGTTTTCAGGATGCAGCTGGTTTTGACTATAAAATAGCAGATACGGCTGAGGTGATTTATACCTTAAGGCTCTTGGGAATAGATCCTGCATCATGGGTAACCGCAGGAAAAAGCCCTGTAGACTATATGATGGAAAAAGCTTTAGTAAATGGGAGTTTTGGTAATATCGGCTGTACAACTTCAGCAATAGATGTATACCTCCAATTAGGAGGGAGGGTTGCTGATAATACAGTTCTGGGTGTACATGTAAGTCCCGATGATGCAGAGATAAATGTAAATGGGACTCAGCAATATACGGCCCAGGCTTACAGAATCAACGGTGATATAGTAGATGTCAGTAATAGTGCAACCTGGTCAACTGAAAACGCGGGCATTGCGACCATAAATGGCAGTGGATTATTAACGGGAATAGCAGCAGGGGATACGGTGGTAAAAGCTGTATATGAAGGTAGATTTGATTCAGCTGATGTTACCATTAAGATTTACGAAGTAAATGATTTGGTATCAAAAGCAGCACAAAATCAATATGCTTCATATCAAGATGGTACAGCCGTAAATGGGGGAGGATATACTGATTTTTCTTCCTATGATGCTTATATATTAGACCTGGCTGGAGCAGATATAAATACATGGGTTTATGATGGTACAAGTTTAAAAACCAAAGTGTTAAGTTTAATTGATGCAACAATTTCGAATCCTAGTGAAACAACAACTGATTGGTCAGGGAAGGAAGTATATGTCAAGTCAGCCAAAAGGGTAGCTCAGGATTATCTAGCCGCTAAGAGTTTGGGGGAAACAGCTAAAGCCAGTCAATTACTGGCCATATTAAAGAGCAGACAAACAGCAAGTGGTTATTTTGATGATAGTGCATTTAGTGATATTCCTGCCTTTGAATTATTAGGAAGAACTGGGGATATAGCCGAGATAAATACCAGCAATGCTATAACCTATATTCTAGCTAATCGTGATAATACTAGCGGAGCTTGGACCCCTGCATGGAATGATTTTCAGACTACAGCCCAGGCAGTAAGGGCCTTATACTACCTAAAAAATCAACCCGATGTGCAACCAGAGGTACAGACAACTGTTCAAACAGCAATTGATGGTGGCCTAGATTGGATGAAGGGTCTGCAAAAAGATGATGGAAGTTTTCAGGATGCAGCTGGTTTTGACTATAAAATAGCAGATACGGCTGAGGTGATTTATACCTTAAGGCTCTTGGGAATAGATCCTGCATCATGGGTAACCGCAGGAAAAAGCCCTGTAGACTATATGATGGAAAAAGCTTTAGTAAATGGGAGTTTTGGTAATATCGGCTGTACAACTTCAGCAATAGATGTATACCTCCAATTAGGAGGGAGGGTTGCTGATAATACAGTTCTGGGTGTACATGTAAGTCCCGATGATGCAGAGATAAATGTAAATGGGACTCAGCAATATACGGCCCAGGCTTACAGAATCAACGGTGATATAGTAGATGTCAGTAATAGTGCAACCTGGTCAACTGAAAATGCGGGCATTGCGACCATAAATGGCAGTGGATTATTAACGGGAATAGCAAGAGGATCTGTAGATGTTTTAGCATTGTATGAGGATGTTGAGGGCACAGCAAGGGTTATGGTTAGCGGTACGGGTGATGCGGGTGGACAATTGAATTATACAACGGTACTTATTGCAGTTGTAGGAAAAGACGGAAATCTAATATACGGTCCCAGCAGTGTGCAAATTTCCAGTGATGATGAATTTGGTTTAACTGCAATGAGTGCACTGGATGCTACGGGCTTGAGTTGGAGTTTTAGGTCTGGTGAGGATGGATTTATTGAAGAAATAAATGGCGAAGCTAATGAAGGCTCGAATGGTTGGTGCGGAAAGGTTAACAATACATCGTTTTGGGACGTGCCAAAAGAAATATCAGTATCGGAGGGAAATAAGGTTATCTTCTGGTACAGTATTGATGCCAATTTTTCCGGACCTAACTGGAATAATTTATTATCAGGAAACCTTTCTCAGGCAACAATTCCGACAACAACGAAAGATGAAATAAAGGAAACCTTAAACAGCTATAGGGAAGTGCTGGGCACGTTAATAAACAACACCAATCCGGAAATAGCTAATGAATTAAAAATATTAAATTCCAGTGATGCAATGACTAAGGAAGAAGCTCAGACGTTAAAAGAAGAATTAGATAGCAACAAGGTGGCGTTAAGTCAAGAAATAGGAAGAACAGAGGCTGTTTTGGGGGACACAGAAGTGTCTGTGCTGTTACCCCAAGATGCATTATCACAAACAACTACTATCACTATTAAGGAATTATCTCCCAATCAGGCAGCGCAACAATTCGGCATAAAAGTTGGTTCATCAACCTACGAATTCGGGCCCAGCGGAACAAAATTCGATGAAGCAGTGACCATCAGCATTAAAATACCCATAACTGAGGATTTGAACCTTGAGAGCCTGGCGCCCGCCTGGTATGACGAGCAAAGTAAACAGTGGATTCCTATTCCAGGGATAATTGACTTTAAAACAGGTTTGGTAGTTTTTCGAATTGACCACTTTACCAAATTTGCTTTAATTAATTTGCCGGATAGAGTGAAATTTAAGGACGTTGATGAAGAGATGATCTGGGCACAAGATGCCATTGAAATTCTCGCAGGTAAAGGAATTATCAAAGGTACCGGCGAGGGCATATTTGAACCCCAAAGATCCATAAGCAGAGCGGAATTTATTCAACTGGTGGTAACCGCTCTACAACTTAAGACAGATGATTATAAGAATAGTATATTCAGCGATGTGGATTCTTCCGATTGGTTTGCTGCCTCTGTGGCATCTGCGTATAATAATAAAATTGTTTCAGGATATCCAGATGGGACCTTCGATCCTAACAATAGTATAAGCAGGAACGAGATTGCTAGCATTTTACACCATCTACAAGGAGCAAATACTATCGATGATGTTGATTTAGAATTTCAAGATTTTAATAGCATACCTGCCTGGGCGTCAGATGGAATTAAATATGTTTATAAGCAGGGTTTAATGAATGGATATGCAGATGGAACATTTAAAGGCGATAACCCATTAAGCAGAGCCGAAGCTGCAGTTGTTATCTATAAACATTTAAATATGAATACTGTTTAATGAACATTTAGACATGGTGTTACTGCCAGTTATTTGCTATGTAAATATTGCGACAGGGGTGGCTGGCAGTGCATCTATCCTTAGCTAAATGGTATATGGGGGTAAATTATGAAACGGATAGCTTGGTTAATGTTAACTATATTTACGGTTTTAGTGCTGGTAACTGGTTGTGGTAGTAATAAGTCTGAAGAAAACAAAGTTCCGGCTGTTAACAATAGTTCTGGTGCTATTATAGATCAAAAAACAGATGAATCGGTTGCTGAGACTCCTAAAGAAGAAGCAGTGAAAGATAACCAAGTAGACAATGAAGTAACTGAAGATCATAAAGTAACTGAAGATATTAAAGTTACTAGTGCTGCCCCTACGGTAACCCTTATGATAACTACTGATTTTGGGAAGCAAGTCCTTTTTAAAAAAGAAGTAGCCGTAGGTAATAGTGCTACAGTCATTGATGTCTTAAAAGCAAATCTAGAGATTACAACTAAATGGGATGGCAGTTATGTAAACAGCATTCTAGGTTTGGAGTCACATAATGGGGGGATATCAGGCAACAAATTGGATTGGTTTTATTATATCAACGGGATTTGTTGTGATTCGGGGGCGGCAGATTATAACTTAAGCCCAGGTGAAGTTATCTGGTGGGATTACCACAAATGGCAAAGTGCAGGGTTTGCAAATTCAGCCGTTATTGGTTGCTATCCCGAGCCATTTATCCACGGCTTTCGGGGTAAGGCGGGAACAACTACGGTTATGAGTTCTGCTGATAATACTCAGCTGGCCAAAGTGGTGGAACAAGCCCTAAAAAGCAAAGGAGTATATTCGGTAACCATTATGGAATTGGATAACAATTGGTTAGGTAAAGCTTTACAACCCAATATTGTAATCGGTACTTGGAATGAATTAAAAAGCCTAGACTATCTGGATAATTTCAATAAAGCCTATAGAAAAACAGGTACCAGTGTTCATTTTACCGACGAAGGCTTGGAGCTTTTGAATTATAAGGGAGATGTGGTGCAGAAAGTTGACCAGGGTGCGGGTATTATAGTTGCTTCAGGTTCAGGTCTCGGAGACAATAGTCCCCTGTGGTTGGTCGCTGGAACAGACCAGGCAGGTTTACAGAATGCTGTGGACCTCTTGGTTAAGAATCCCCAACAGATCTTAGGCTTATATAATACAGCAATTATTTCAGGGGAAATAATTAGTCTGCCACTACAATAAAAAGGGATGACTTTATTATGCTCGTCTATCGTGCCAAGGACAATTTAATCCATAAGCTACATCCAGTTACTATACTAGCTTTTATAGTGGTAGTTATAATATTAGCTCTGGTATTATCTAATCCGGTTTGCCTGCTAGGATTGTTGCTGGCGGTGGGAATCGTAATCATAGCTGCTGATATTTTTAAGGAATGGAAGGTTTATCTTAAATATTGTGGGACCCTAATTGTGCTTATTCTGGTTATTAACTCAATTTTTAATCGCGTAGGGGAAACAGTATTGTACCAAAGTCCGAGACTGCCTTTGCTAGGCGAGCTAAGAGTAACTCTGGAAAACTTGGCATTTGGTGCAGGGATGGGTGTTCGTCTGCTCATTATTATCAGTGTGTTCTGCATCTACACTTATGCAATTCATCCGGATAAAGTGCTAAAGCTCTTTAATAAAGGGGGAAGCAAATCGATTTTAATAATAATTCTATCTACTCGCTTATTTCCCTTATTAATGAAGGATTTTTCTCGAATAACGGAAGTACAGCGTTGCAGGGGAGTTAGGTTCGATACTGGCACCCGGTGGCAAAAGATTAAAAATGTCCGGCCGGTTATTAGCGTGCTTTTGCAGTCTTGTCTGGAACGTTCACTACAGCTGGCGGAATCGATGTGCGCTCGAGGGTATGGAAGTGGTAATAGAAGCTATTTTGACCGGGAGCTATGGCGGCCTCGAGACTATCTGATAATAGTTGGTATAACGATTTGTTTGGTGATAGGGGTCTTTTCCACCGTAACAGGTTGGTCTGACTATAATTATTATCCGCGGTTGTCCGAAATTAATGTAAGGGAAGTTGTTATAACCGGTATTATGACCCTAACTCTGATAGTACCTGCCATATTGAATTGGGGGTGGAATAAATGGCCGTTATTAAGATCAAAGATCTAACCTATTATTATCCGGATGCCAGGCGACCTTCGCTGGATAAAATCAATTTGGAAATTCCAGCAGGGCAATTTGTTTTGGTAGTAGGAGGATCAGGTAGCGGGAAATCTTCTTTAGTCCGAGCTATTGCGGGTTTAGTTCCTGATTTTTACGGTGGTAGTTATGGTGGCGCAGTTTATCTTGACAATTTAAACTTGCGGCAAATGGATAGACGTAACATTGTAAACAAGGTAGGCATGGTATTTCAGGACCCAGAGAGCCAGTTGGTAATGAGCAGTGTTGAGCAAGAGATAGTTTTCGGCATGGAGAACATAGGATTGCCTAATGACCTGATGAAACGCAGGTTAATGGAAGTAACAAGTGCTTTGGGGTTATCAAACCATTTGAACAGCTTTATACCAGAACTATCCGGGGGACAGAAACAAAAGGTAGTACTGGCTTCTATTCTGGCCATGCAACCGAAAATACTGGTCTTGGATGAGCCTACCTCGCAGTTGGACCCAGTCGCCAGTGAAGAAATTCTTTCTATCGTCAAGAGATTAAATGAGGAGAATGGGATAACGGTTATATTAGTCGAGCAGCGTTTGGAAAGATGTTTCCATTTGGCAGATAGAATATTGGTCATGGATGAAGGTCAGATTGTTTTTGACCAGTATGCACCCGCAACGGTTGCTAATTGGGCCATTAAAAATAACTTTCCTTTTCTTCCGCCTCTGGCCAGGTTGTTTGCCAGCCTACAATATCCTGAAATACCGACAACGGTCAAACAGGGCAGGGAAATTCTTAAACCATATCATCAACCTTATAAATATAATTCAGGTATTTCGAGTCCTCTCAAAAAGAAAACCGAGATAATTGAAATCACCAAAAGTGAACCAGTGGTAGATATTAAAAATTTGTGGTTTACCTATGCAAATGGTAAAGAGGTTCTTAAAAATGTTAATCTTCAGCTCAAACGGGGCGATTTTACTGTAATTATGGGGGGCAATGGAGCGGGTAAAACCACGCTAATTAGGAACATTAACGGCTTATTAAAGCCTGGTC
>CAZYJA010000057.1:0-11900 GCA_964647245.1 uncultured Syntrophomonas sp.
TGTGGTACTAGGTTTTATCCAGCAGGGGATTTGAGGTATCATAAAGAGTAACCTTAGGTTGGGAAAGGTTGGGGGCATAAATACATGGCGGAGATTAGACGGGATTTGGTAAAGAACAAATGGGTGGGGATTGCTGCTGATATGGCTTTGGATCCTCAGGAATTTCCAATTAATAAATGGGGCATCAATACTGACAGCAGCGGTATTTTCTGCCCATTCTGTGAAGGCCATGAGGCATTTACGCCTCCAGAAATCATGGCGGTTCGCGATAGCGATTCAGATATCAATGGACCAGGTTGGTCTATTCGGGTTATACCCAACAAATTTCCAGTGCTCCGTCCCGATGGCATTCTGGAGAAAAAGAACCATGGTATATATAGTAATTATAATGGATTGGGCAGACAAGAGGTTATTATAGAGACTCCCCGGCATGGGGTTGACTTATATGAGTATGATCAAGATAGAATTATGCTGATAATTAAGGTGCTCAAGCATCGCTATACCGATTTGTCTCAGGATGACCGGATAAAATATATCCAAATATATAAAAACCGAGGTATCTTCGCGGGAGCTTCCCAGGAACACAGTCATAGCCAGATTATGGGGTTGCCCTTGGTTCCCCATGAAAATTCGGGAGTTACCGATTATTATAATAAGATGGGCTCATGCCTTTTGTGCGATATGGTTAAACAGGAGAAACTGGCCCGGGAAAGACTAATTCTTGAATCGGAGCACTTTTTGGCCCTGTGTCCCTATGCATCAAGATTTCCTTATGAAGCCTGGGTAATTCCCAAAGCTCACGCGGAGCATTTCGGAGCTATTAGTGAAGCCGAAATAACTGAGCTGGCTATGATTTGTAAGAAATATACCAGCACTATGATTGATTGTCTGCGAAATCCTGCTTATAATTATATGCTAAACAGTGCACCGGTTAACGTGCCCTATTTGCCGGGTTTTCATTGGTATTTGGAAATTACGCCCCGTTTGTTGGTTACTGCAGGAGTGGATATTGCCACGGGGATGTTTATGAACCCGGTTGCCCCTGAATTAGCGGCTCAGCTGTTTAGGAATCATGAAATAATGAGATCCCCTTGGTAAGGCTTTTATATTTCAATTTGCTCTCATAATTGGGTGAGCCTCCAGGAAATTACTTAGGACAGGATTGATGAGGTAATTGGATGATTAATTTACTTTATCCACGGGTATATGTCGATAGCCTACTTGACATTCCGCGCGATTTGCTTCGAGATCGCAACATTAACGCGTTTATTTTGGATCTTGATAATACTATCACCGAATGGAATAGCAACGAATTACGGGCTGAGGTAGAAGAATGGTTCGGGCTTATCAAAAGTGAAGGTTTCAAAGCCTGTATTTTATCCAATAATGGCGAACAAAGAATCGAAAAAGTAGCGGTTAAACTGGGTATTCCATTTATTCATAGAGCTGGAAAACCGCGTCGGCATTCCTTTTTTAAGGCAGTTAATCTGCTGGGGGTGAGGGCTGAAGAAGTAGCGGTTGTAGGCGATCAGATATTTACTGATGTTCTAGGCGGTAACCGGGCCGGGCTTTTTACCGTATTGGTTAAACCCCTGGCGCGAAGAGAATTTTTCGGCACCAAATTTAATCGAACCTTGGAACTTTTCGTTTTACGCCATCTGCTTAAGAAGGTTACGGGGAAGGATGGATTGGTAAGATGATTATCAACAACGACACAATTTTGATGGGGGTGATAGGTAACCCCATCGGACATACCTTATCACCGCTCATGCATAATCGGGCCATTGAAAGCTTGGGTTTGAACTATGTCTACCTGCCCTTTGAGGTGGCACCCGCCAGGCTGGCAGATGCAATAGCCGGTGTAAAAGCTCTGAACTTACGGGGGATAAATGTTACCATACCTTTTAAACAAGCGGTGCTACCGTTATTAGACGACCTGTCCGCAGAAGCCCGGGCCTGTGGAGCAGTCAACCTTATTAAAAATGACCGGGGGCGCTTAATCGGTTACAACACCGACGGACCAGGCTTTCGAGCCAGTCTGGCGGATGAAGGGGTGCCGGATATCCACCGGGCGTTATTTATTGGGGCGGGAGGGGCCGCCCGGTCGCTCACCTACGAGTTAGCCGTGTTGGGAGTAAAAAAAATGGATTTTCTTAATATCCATATAGATAAGGCTAAAAACTTAGCTGATTTTGCTAATAGCTTCCCTGGTTGCTCAGCAACGGGGTATATATTGGACGAGCAATTATTTACTGATCTGAGTGGGGATACTGACCTTATTATAAACTGTACTCCGTTGGGGATGTTTCCTAATATTGAAAGTACACCGGTAAAATCCTTACATAAAGTATCACCGCAGGCGGTGGTATATGATTTGGTTTACAATCCGTTTACGACCCGTTTTCTTGCTATGGCTCAGGCGAAGCAGCTTAAAACTATTAACGGTTTATCGATGCTGGTGCATCAAGGAGCAATCGCCTTGGAAATTCTAACTGGAAGCAGACCACCAATTGCCCTGATGAAGGAAGTGGTTCTTAATTATCTGCAGAAATAATAAAGGATTTACTTTGTTGGAATTGGTGGCAGTCATGGCTTTGCTAGCGTTAACTTTTACTTTGATGGCTCCATCATTTTCAGGCATTCTTAAATCCGCCCAGCTTAATGCCGATGCCCGTAAGATGGCTTCGGTACTCAAACTGGCCCGCCAGGAAGCGATAAGCACAGGTCAGCCCCGAACGGTGGTGTTTTACCCTGGTAATCAGAAGTACAAGATTAACGGGGGGGCCAGCTATTCGCTTAGCCAGGGCGTTAATTTTATAGGAACCACAAGTTTTCCTAAGGGAGGAAGTGGTTTGCCGGTTTGTGGCTTTTCGCCATCTGGCGCGCCCAGTTCTGGGGGCACAGTTACGTTGGGCAATAATATGAAAAAACTTTACCTGATTGTTAATCCGGTGGCTGGACGAATCAGGATATCGACAACACCGCCTGATAATTGGTAGTAGGGGGAATACTATGGTCCTGGAGCTTTTGTTTATTTTTTTCGCCCGCATAATTGATGTATCTCTCGGGACTATTCGCATGATTCTTATTATAAGAGGTGAGAAGTGGCCAGCAGCGATTATTGGTTTTTTTGAGATACTGGTTTACACTTTAGCACTGGGAATGGTAGTGGGGGCTCTAAGTGAGCCCGCTAAACTGGCGGTATTTTGCCTGGGGTTTTCTCTGGGGGTGGTGGTTGGCAGCGTTATAGAAGACCGACTAGCCTTGGGTTACCGTGGGGTGCAGGTGACTATCGATCTGGATAACGCTTATATTGCCGATGAACTGCGCGCACAGGGCTATCCGGTCACTTGCTGGAAAGCTCAGGGCAAACTAGGCCCTAAGTTAATTATAAATATGGTTGTTAGACGTGACGTAGCCCGACATATTACCCAGAAGATTTATGAAATGGAACCGGGCGCCTTCGTTGTGTTTATGGAACCTAAACATTTCCAAGGAGGCTTTATCAGAAAGAAATAGGGGGATTGAAATGTTAAGGTTTTCGACGGCGGGAGAATCACATGGCAAGCAACTGATTAGTATAGTTGAAGGTTTGCCAGCGGGGCTTGAAATTAGCTCAGGTTATATAAATGAACAACTAAAAAGAAGGCAAAAGGGTTATGGTCGGGGTGGGCGCATGAATATTGAAACTGATGAAGTGGAAATATTATCTGGAGTCCGGGCGGGCTTTACCACTGGCAGTCCCATCGCCCTCAGCATAGAGAACCGGGATTGGAAAAACTGGCAAGAAATTATGGCAGTAGAAAAATTATGGCAAGGTGCAGAGAGGGTTGTAGAACGACCTCGGCCGGGACATGCTGATTATCCAGGAGCAATAAAATATAATCATGCTGATATGCGGAATGTACTGGAAAGAGCGAGTGCCCGTGAAACTACCTCCCGGGTAGCGGCAGGTGCTCTTTTCCGGAGGTTCTTGGAGTCTTTTGATATCCAAATATACAGCCAGATAATTGCAATTGGCACGGTGCAGGCCATTCCGGAACTGGTTAATCGGCAAAGTTTTAAAGACTTCCAAATGCGGGTCGAGGAATCTGCTTTGCGTTGTGCCGATAAGGGTAAGGAAGACGAGATGACCGAATTTATTGACCAAGCGCGTGAGCAGGGCGAATCGGTAGGCGGAAGTTTTGAGGTTGGAGCATTGGGCGTACCACCTGGGCTGGGCACCTATACTCACTGGGAAGGCAGATTGGATGCTCGTCTGACTGCACTGTTAATGAGTATTCCAGCCATCAAGGCCGTGGAGATAGGAGATGGGATAGCCGCAGCCCAGACCCCAGGGTCGCTCGTGCATGATGAAATACGTTACCAGGATGAACGAGGGGTTTACCGTCTGACCAATCATGCGGGGGGTATAGAAGGCGGGATGAGCAATGGGGAGACCATATGGGCCAGAGTCTATATGAAACCTATTCCAACATTATATAAACCGCTGATAAGCGTTAACACCAACCGATGGGCTGAACAGAAGGCAGTAGTGGAGAGATCTGATATATGCGCAGTTCCTGCTGCCGGAGTGGTTGGTGAAGCCATGTTGGCATACGGGATTGCGGCAGCTTTGCTGGAAAAGTTGGGCGGTGATTTCATGGAGCAAATCCATGGCAATTATGAACGTTATTGTGATTATGTGGAAAAGGTGTGGAAATGGGCAAAAATATAGTTTTAATCGGCTTTATGGGTACTGGCAAAAGCTCAGTTGGGGTTAGACTGGCTCATCGGTTAAAAATGGATTTTGTAGATATGGACCGGGAGATTGAGTCCGTCATTGGCATGTCAATCACCGAGATATTTAAGCGTTATGGAGAGCTTAGATTTCGTTCGGAGGAGCTGTTAGTTGCACGTAAGGTGGGACTGTTAACTGACACCGTTATCGCTACTGGCGGAGGAACCTTTTTGGTAGATGCAAATATTCGGTCGTTAAAGGAAAACGGTATAATAGTTTGTCTGGACGCTAGTCCAGCAGATATCATTGATAGGGTTAACCGCAAAAAGGGCAGCCGACCTCTTTTGAAGAAAAATGTTAACCGGGACGATATCGAAAACCTATTACAGCATAGAGAATCCGCCTATGCCAGTGCTGATATACGGGTCGACACCAGCGGTAAAGATATAAACATGGTGCTCAGCGATATCATGCAGGCTTTGGAGCACGAAAATTTGTCTTAATAATAACTTATAGTTTTAGCGTTTGCAGCGTTTATGATGGGAGGTAAAGCAGTGATAATAACAATGGCCCAATTAAACCCGGTAGTGGGAGACATAACATATAACCTTAAACGGGTGGCCGAGCTATGGTCAACTTGCCATTCTCAGGAGACGGACTTATTAATACTATCGGAATTATACCTGGTGGGTTACCCTCCCCGTGATTTATTGGAGCGACCGGCATTTATCGATCAGGTGAATAAGGCCATTAAAGAGTTACTCAATCTTTCTTTAGAATATCAAGGGACCGGCATTCTAATCGGCAGCCCCGTGCCTACCGGCAATTTAACTGGTCACAGCTTATATAATTCAGCCCTACTGATTTACCAGGGGGAAATATTATGGACTCAGCACAAGTCCTTACTGCCAACCTATGATGTGTTTGATGAGGCCCGATATTTTGCGCCTGCGGCTACAATCGATAATATAAATTTCAAAGGTGTAAGACTGGGAATTTCTATTTGTGAGGACGCCTGGAATGAAGCGGATTTATGGCGTGGTGCGGTTAGTTACGATTTCGATCCAATTAGTGAGCTAGCTCAAAAAGGGGTTGATTTATTAATAAATATATCTGCTTCCCCCTATTTTATTAATAAGGAAGACGTTAGATTTAGATTAATGAGTAAGCATGCCAAGAGTTGGGGGGTACCATTTATTTATGTCAACCAGGTAGGTGCTAATGATGAACTTATCTTTGACGGCCGCAGTATGTTTATAGATAAAGACGGGGAAATGGTAGTCCTGTTTCCCGCTTTCGAGGAACACGTACAGACGGTTAGCACTGATCTAAAAGGGGCAAAAGGCAACTATTACCCTCAAAACGACATGCAATCACTTTATCAGTCGCTGGTATTGGGAATCCGTGATTACTTCCGCAAAAGTGGCTTTTCCCGGGCGGTGATTGGTCTTTCCGGAGGAATAGATTCAGCGGTGACGGCTTGCCTGGCGGTAGCCGCCCTGGGACCCGAAAATGTTTTGGGAATATCTATGCCTTCAGTTTACTCGTCAACGGGAAGTATTGATGATTCACGCCGCCTGGCTGATAACCTGCATATCGACTTCAAGATTATACCTATAGCTGATATATTTTCCGCTTACCTGGTAACCTTTGACCAGCATTTTGCCGGGCAAGATTCGGATGTAACCGAAGAAAACATTCAGGCCCGCATTCGCGGTAATATCCTCATGGCTTTTGCCAACAAGTATGGCTCAATGGTTTTATCGACCGGCAATAAAAGTGAAATAGCGGTTGGTTATTGCACTTTGTACGGGGATATGTGCGGCGGACTGAGTGTCTTGGCCGACGTTTCCAAAACCATGGTCTATAAACTTACTGCTTATATAAATCGGCAGCAGGAGATTATTCCCCGAGCAACGGTGCTGAAAGCACCGTCAGCAGAATTAAAGCCGGGTCAGAAGGACCAGGATACATTGCCACCCTATGATGTCCTGGACGCCATTTTAAACTATTACGTGGAAGAGAATCAATCTGCGGCTGATATTATTGCCCACGGTTATGATCCGGAAACAGTCTATTGGATATTAAAGACGGTAAACAAAAACGAGTACAAGAGAAAACAGGCCGCCCCTGGACTAAAGGTCAGTTCGAGGGCTTTTGGGGCCGGTCGCAGGATGCCGATCGCCGCCCGTTACGACATTTAAGAATAGGCGGACCTACCAGGTTGGGCTAATTACTGCCCAGCTAGTCATGATAATGTAAAGCATCAGAATTAGGCGGCAGACTATTGCCGAATAACAGGAAAACATGGCAAGTAAATATATTTATTAAAAAATTTGTAAATAAATGCAGGAATAATAAGTTTACTATGGAAGTATATACCTACATAGCAA
Source organism: uncultured Syntrophomonas sp. (assembly GCA_964647245.1). Taxonomy (GTDB): domain Bacteria; phylum Bacillota; class Syntrophomonadia; order Syntrophomonadales; family Syntrophomonadaceae; genus PHAA01. The sequence continues at coordinate 7,114 of CAZYJA010000057.1, forward strand.
ACAAGGCATGAGTATTATTGGTAACCTTAAAAGAGTTGATGTTTAAATTGCCTTGCACAGGTGGTTGGGATTGCAGTTTTTTGATAAAAGCTAATCTTGGAGGTTGTTTTTTACCTTAAGCCAGTGCAGGGAGGTATATATGATATCCAGGTCGAGCCGAGTCAAAGGTGCAGAGCGCAAGTTATTAGGAGAAGTCTTGACCGGTTCTGGGATTATTACCGAGTCCCAACTTCAGTCTGCACTCCGCAAACAGGTAGAAACCGGTGAAAAATTAGGAGATATTTTGGTTAACCGAGGTATCCTTAGCGAAAAGCAGCTGCTAGAAACAGTTGAGCTTATGCTAGGGATACCTTTCGTTCGTTTGAGCAGAATTAATATTGACCCCGAAGTGGTAAAGCTCCTGCCTCCGCATATCATTCGCCTTCATAAGATCCTGCCTATTTCCCGCAACCAAAATGTTATCACCCTGGCGATGGCTGATCCCTTGAACCATATGGCTATTGATGACGTGCGTATGGCTACATCTCTGGAAGTGGTGCCGGTTTTGGCCAGCGCCCTGGAGATGGAGACGGCTATTCGCCAATACCTGGCATTTAGAATGGATGCCAACCTGGAAAAAATATTGAACGAACTGAATCAGATCGGCAAAACAGCTTCCGGAAATAATGAAAAACAATCTCTGCGGGTGGTCGATGATGCTCCGGTTATACGGATAGTGAACTCGATCCTGATACAAGCGGTGCAGGGACACTGTAGTGACATCCATATCGAAGCCCAGGAATTTAAAATTAGAGTTAGATTCCGTTTGGACGGGGAGCTTTATGAGGTGTTGGCTCTGCCCAAGATGTCGCTGGCGGCAGTCGTTTCCAGGGTAAAGATTATGGCGGGAATGGATATAGCTGAAAAGAGAGTTCCTCAGGATGGGCGTTTTCGGATGATTATCGAAAACCGGGAAGTAGACTTCCGGGTTTCAACACTGCCGACTTCTTGTGGAGAAAAAGTAGTAATGCGGGTATTGGATCGCCAGAATGCTATTTCTCGCATAGATGACCTGGGCTTAAGCGACCTAAACCAAGAACTACTGGTTTCGATAGCCCGCCGGCCGCACGGCATGCTGCTTATAACTGGTCCTACCGGGTCAGGAAAAACCTCCACCCTTTATTCTCTGCTGGGCGAGATCAACTCGGTTGATAAAAACATTATTACCCTGGAGGACCCAATCGAATATAGCATAGAAGGAATCAATCAGGTTCAGATAAATCCCAAGGCCGGTCTTACCTTCGCCAGTGGTCTGCGGTCTGTCTTACGACAAGACCCCGACGTAATAATGGTGGGGGAAATTCGAGACTACGAAACCGCTCAATTGGTAGTACAAGCCTCTTTAACCGGGCATTTAGTATTATCGACTCTCCATACTAACAGTGCTACCGGTACCGTAGCTCGTTTAACGGAAATGGGCATAGAGGGATATCTGCTGGCTACCTCTCTGGCGGGGGTGGTGTCCCAACGCTTGGTGCGCCAACTGTGCCAGAACTGTTGTGAGCAATATAAATTGGACCGGGATACTGCGGTTAAGCTGGGCATACCCGAGGCAAGCGGGCAAGTATTTTATCGGCCGGCTGGCTGCAATATGTGCAGGCAGCTTGGCTACCAGGGGCGGCTGGCTCTACAAGAAGTATTGATTATGGCACCGCCAGTACGAGCTGCCCTAAATCGAGGTGCTAATTCAGATGAGCTGCAAGCAGTTGCCATGCAATCAGGCATGAATAGCATCAGAGACGATGGTATTTTCAAGGCCAGGCAGGGCTTAACTTCCCTGGAAGAAGTGATGAAAGTAATTTTCCTGGGGGCGTAGGTAAGCGTCTGCTGAAAAACTGCGGGAGTACTTAAAGGTGATTGGTTTACGGGGGAGAGAATTTGAAATTTGCATATCGGGTGCGGGATAAACAGGGCAACCTGTCTATAGGTTGTTTGGAAGCGGAGCATAAAAACATGGTAATTAAAAGCCTGCTGGGTCAAGGATATTATATAGTCCAATTAAAAGAAACTCAGACCTTGAGCAGGGATGCGTGGATTAATTCTAAGCAATTTGGTTTTCAAAAGGTGCGGACCGCGGACCTGTTAACTCTAAACCGGCAATTATCCACCATGTTGGTCGCTGGCCTGTCTTTGCGCACCAGTCTGAATATATTAGGGGAACAGACTGCCAATAAAAGGCTAAAATCTGCGGTGCTTTTGATCAAAGACGACATTGAAGCTGGACTGGCTCTGTGGGAGGCATTTGCCAAGCATGCCAGTATTTTCCCGCCGATATATATAAGTATGATAAGGGCTGGGGAAATGGGAGGCGGGTTGGAAGTTGTTTTGGGACGACTCAGTTACCATCTGGAGAGGGAGCAGGAGATTAATTCCAAGCTAAAAGGAGCTGTAACTTACCCGGCGATAGTGGCTGGGTTTGCGGTTATGGTAATGTTTTTTATTATTACTTTCGTGATGCCTACATTCGTAGGCATGTTTCAGTCTGCCGGGGTGCGATTACCGATACCTACCCTTATTATACTGGAGATGGGGGTATTTCTGGGAAAATGGTGGACTTATATCATGATGGGACTAATACTCCTGGCGATTTTGTTAAATTGGTGGGGTAAAACTCGGAAGGGTCGTTATATCTATGACAGTCTGTGGTTGCACCTGCCGGTTGTGGGCCGAGCCATAAGCCGATTTGCCATAGCCCGTTTGGTTCGTACCATGAGTACCCTGGTTAAGTCTGGAGTACCGGTTTTGCAAGCACTTGAAGTCACTGGGGAGGTAGTTGGCAACGTAGTGATAGCAAGGGCTATTGCTAAGGCTCGGGTGCGAATCAAGGAAGGTGACACAATTGCGAATCCTTTGAGGGAAACTGGTTTATTTGAACCCATGCTGACTCAGATGATAGCGGTGGGAGAAGAAACTGGGTCTCTGGATGTAATGCTAATGCACATGTCCGATTATTACGAAAGTGAACTGGTCTATACAGTTGATACTATGATGATTATCCTGGAACCGTTACTGATCATGATGGTTGCTTTAATGGTAGGGGGTCTAATAGTTGCTACCCTATTGCCCATGTTCGATATGATGAGTCTGGTGGGATGAGGAGATGTAAGGAGGTGATATAGTGGTAAAGAAAAACCTGGTTAATAATGAAGCAAACCAAGAGGGTTTTACCTTGGTGGAGTTAATTATTGTGATGGCCATACTCACAGTACTAGCAGGAATTGCGTTTCCAAGGTTTAGCAATGTTTTGGAAAGTTCGAAAGTGAAAGCGGATGTGGCAAGTCGAGATCTAATTCAGAATACAGTGGATTTATACAGGAGTGAACGAGACGTATATCCAGCCGGAGCCGACTTTGGCTCCCTTATGACTAATGCAACCTTCGTTGGCTCCGATGCATATCTAAAATCAGCAGTTGTTGCCAGCCATCCTGATGGTAGGTTTAGTTATACTGTAGCTACAGGTAAAGTTGCTTATCTAAATGATAATGACAAGTATGATACCGAGTCCGAAATACAGGATCTTATTCCCAGTTATCATCAGTAAGTGCAAACTCAAAATTTGATATGAAATCCAGCTCCAACAGAACGGGGACCTATTCATTTAGTCAGGTAGAGTCAATTATTATAGTTAACCGGAATGGACCAAAGCCAAACAGGAATGTGCCGCCGAATTGTTAGGTTGAGTCAATTGTTATGGTTAACCTCGGTTTTGGTAGTACTTCAGGCATTCCCGCCGAAGCTGGAAGTGTCTTTTCGTACTGGCCTATGCGGCAACGATGTTGGAAACCAACTGGTACAGGGTCAATCTGGTCTTACCAAGGCTGCTTGCCAGGTTATTGGTAACGGAGTTAAGAAGGTTAGATTAAGCGAGGTCATAATATGATCTACATTGTAGCTGTTGTCGGGTTGGGATTATTGACCGGCTCCTTTCTTAATGTAGTTATTTACCGCCTACCCCGCCAGGAGTCAGTAATTTGGCCGGGCAGTCATTGCCCAGCCTGTGGGTGCAACTTGCAGGCCTGGGAGTTGATGCCGATTATAAGTTACCTATGGTTGCATGGCCGGTGCAGCCACTGTAAAGATCGAATTAGCCCGCGCTATATCCTGGTTGAGGTTTTGACCGCCAGCACTTTTTTGTGGGTTTATCATAAGTGGGGTATCACCATTGAGACAGGAATGGGTTTTATATTTGCAGTGCTGCTTATCATAACTGCGTTTACCGATATTGAGGCAGGGGTAATTCCCAACCGTATTACCTATCCGGGTTTAATTATGGGTCTTTTATTATCGACCCAGGCGATCGGCATAAAGGCGTCTATGGGAGGGGCAATTTTCTTTGCAGGTATCTTGATGGCTATTGCCATACTCTCTCGCGGTGGAATGGGGGGAGGAGATATTAAATTAGCGGGGGTGATTGGCTCGTTTATCGGTTACTGGGGAGCCCTGCTAACTTTGATGATAGCCTCCCTGGCGGGAGGGATATGGGCCGCCGTTTTGCTCTGCCGGGGTAAAGCGGATCGCAAAACAGCTATAAAGTTTGGCCCCTTCCTTGCAGCTGCCGCCTGGCTGGTGTGGCTGTACGAGGGGGAGATACTCGATATTTTAATCCAAATATTTACCTAACTAAAAGTCAAATCGCTAGGAATGGGGGGATAATACCCTTGCCTATAATACGATTTAATGATAATGAAACCGGTCTAACCCTAATCGAAGTTTTGGCATCCTTAATCTTGTTGTCACTATTGACAGTA
>CAZYJA010000058.1:0-11895 GCA_964647245.1 uncultured Syntrophomonas sp.
TGCTCCGCTGGCACCCCGGTGACTAAGATTTTCCAGCACTGTTAAAGCTTCATCAATAATGGCGTGAGATTTTTCACCCCTGATATTGACCACGAACCCCATACCACATGCATCATGTTCAAATGCCGGATCGTAAAGACCTTGCTTGCTTGGCAAACCATAACTGTGCATATAACCCACCCTCTATTGGAAATTTTTGATAATAAAAATAAAAACGCCCTCAACACCTAACCCAGGTGCTGAGGACGTCATTGCCCTTCTTGCCATGGCATTACATCTCTAATTCAAGGTACTCCTTTGTACCGCGGTAGTGTTATTGTAAAGGCATCAGCTACTTATTTCAATAGATAGCAGTCCGATATTCTGTATACTTAGGCAAGGTCCAGGAAGCAATCCTTGACCCTCTCAGGTATTTAACCGCTTACTCCTAAAATTTGGTTAAATACTGGGCGATTTCCCAGGGCGATACTTGAATGTTGTACTCTTCCCATTCCTTCATCTTGTTTTCCCGGAATTTCTCATAAATATGGGTGCCCAGAGCATCCTTAATCAATTGATTTTTATCCAGCTCATAAACGGCTTCCAAAAGGCTGCCAGGCATGCTTTCAATTCCCAACCCGGCTTTTTCCTCATCATTCATGTGATAAATATTGCGGTCAACCGCCGAAGGCGCCACCATTTTTTGGGCTATCCCATCCAAACCGGCCGCTAGCATTACCGCCAAACCCAAATAAGGGTTACAAGTGGGATCAGGATTTCTAACCTCAATACGGGTACTGACGCCTCTTTTGGCCGGAATTCTGACCAGACAGCTTCTATTAGCTGTTGACCAGGCTATATTTACCGGAGCTTCATAACCAGGAACCAATCTCTTATAGGGATTTACGGTGGGATTGGTTACAGCCGAAAATGAGCGGGCGTGTTTGATAATTCCTGCCATGTAGCTGCGGGCTTCATCACTGAGCTGATCAGCTCCATTGGGATCATAAAAACAGTTTTGGCCGTCTTTGAATAGTGATTGATGAGTATGCATTCCTGACCCATTTATACCAAAGACCGGTTTGGGCATAAAAGAAGCGTATAATCCATGTCTCATAGCAATAGTTCTGACCACTAGCTTAAAAGTCATAATAGCATCGGCAATGTGCAAAGCATCTCCGTATTTGAAATCAATCTCATGTTGCCCAGGTGCCACCTCATGATGGGAAGCCTCAACTTCAAAGCCCATCTCCTCCAAGGTAATATCAATATCCCGCCGGATATTTTCTCCTAAATCCAAAGGACCCAGATCAAAGTAGCTGGCGTCATCGTGAACCTGGGTGGTAGCCTGACCCTTGGCATCGGCCAGGAAAAGGAAAAATTCTGCTTCAGGTCCTACATTCATGGTGTATCCCAAAGTCTCAGCTTCCTTTAGCACTCTTTTGAGATTGTTACGCGGGCAACCGGCAAAGGGAGTACCATCCGGATTATAAATGTCACAGATTAACCGTGCCACTTTACCATTGGAAGATCTCCATGGAAAAAGATTGAAGGTATCCAAATCTGGTATCAGGTACTGATCCGATTCTTCTATACGAGCAAAACCATTTATAGATGATCCATCAAACATGATTTCACCATCGAGAGCTTTTTCGGCCTGGCTCATTGGTACGGCCAGGTTCTTCATAACACCTTGAATATCAGTAAATTGCAATCTGATGAATCTAACATCATTTTCTCTTAACTTACTCATTATGTCCTGCTTACTGAATTTACTCATGTTTATCTCTCCTTATTAATATTCTCGTTTTCATTGGCCAGAATTATTGCTCTGGATAACTCTTTCAGGGATATACTGCGATTCATGCTTTCCTTCTGCATCATACGATAGGCTTCAGCTTCACCAATACTCAGTTTCTTTATTAGTATTCCCTTGGCTTTCTCCACTTCTTTACGAGCATTTAGACTCTCTCTCAACTTGCCCACTTCTTGCTTGATCGAAGTGAATCTGATTTGATAAAGAAGACAAACCTCAATTACCGACAGTAGCGTTTCCTCACTATAGGGCTTATTAATGTGAGCAATACCATCCAGGTGGCGGGCGTAAGAATCGTCTACCAATACTAATACATTACTAAGTTCATCACTTTCCAGTATCCCTGCTATCTCATGGGTACTCCCACCCTCAAGTCGAGAATCCAAAATAACCAAATCAGGGTACATCATGCGAGCTTTTCTCAATAGATCGGGGGCATTGCACGCCTCAGCTTGAACCAAATAACCATATCCCACTAACAACTTTTTCAATTTATTCCGACTGCTATCGTTGCCATCGGCAATTATGATCCTTGCTTTTGCCACAAATTCCACCACCTGCCTTCAAAAAAATAGGGGGCCGCATGACAGTCAAAAATTTTGACTATAACACGGACCCCGTCGCCCATCTGAATTATTATCTTTTACAAACTAATTATATAATATCCACTTTATTTGACAAGGGTTATGGCACGATAATACTGTATACCTCGCTTCAGGTCGAGAATTATTTCGGTCGTAAATCCGTAATAGCAGCATTGCTTTTTAAGTTTTCCAGGTAGGTATTAAAGGATTTGTCTTTTTGATCCTCTTCTAACTGCTGTTTGAGTCTTATTTTTATCTGTTCATATGGCAAGAGGGTGGCCGCTTTTTTCTCTCCCGCTTTTATTATATGATAGCCGAATTGACTTTTTACTGGTTGCGGATTTAACTGGCCCGCTGGCAGAGCTAGAGCTACTGTCTTAAACTCCGGCACGAAATTGGTAGTCTCATTAACCAGCCCTACATCGCCACCATTATCCTTGCTGCCCGGATCAATAGAATATTCTTTCGCCAGAGCCGCAAAATCTCCGCCTTGTTTGAGTTTGTCCATTACTTCTCCGGCTTTCTGCTCGCTATCGACTAATATATGATAGATCTGCATGCCACCTGGTTGCCGAAACTTGTCCTGATTATCATCATAATACTTCTTAACATCGGCCTCACTCATCCTGGTGTTACCGCTTACCTTATCCATCAGCTTCTGATATAATTGTGACATTTCAATTTCCAGACGCAAATCTTTCTCGGTTATCTTATTTTGCTCCAGAAATACTTTGTATCCATCGGCACCGGCCTGATTTTGGGATTGTTTAAATTTATCGAGCGTCTTGTCGGTTTCTTCGTTATCTACCTTAACGCCTTGCTTTTTCGCATCTTGATATATCAGTTTCTGCAATACTAAATTTTCGTAGGTGCTTTCCTTCAGGTTTTTTATAAGTTCCTGATCTTTTTCCTCATCGAACTTGACCCCCTGCTGAGCCTCGTAACTGGTCTTAACCATAGCATAGCGTTGATCGAAATCACTCTGGGTGATCTTGTCCCCGTTTACTTCAGCAATGGTCGGGCTGGACTGCTTTTGAGAATTACACCCCACTACAAATAGTAATAACACTAATCCCAGGGCTAAAATCACTTTCTTGTTCATAATTTTCCTCCCATATTTATACTGGCGGGGATTAAAATAATCATCCCATTAGACAATAATAACTTAAAAAGGTCTCTTTCTGCCAATTAACTTTGTAACCTATCCGCAATGCTTCTTCGCGTCATACTTTACTTAGGCTTTTTTTAATTTTTCTTTGGCTTGTTGGAAACGCTGTTCCTGTTCCGGCGTCTCCAATTTCAGGGGCGGTACTGGCGTAGGTCGCTTGTTCCTATCTAAAGCTATCATAATGAAATATCCTTCTAATGCTTGTTTTATTTGCCCGAGCCTAAGATCCTCCACCTTCACTGTAACATATATCTCCATCGATGTTCGCCCCGTGAATATCAATTCCGCGTCGCATATTACCAAATCCCCTACCAGGATGGGTTCTCTAAAGACCAGCTTATCAACGCTTACTGTAACTGCGTTACATAAGCAGTGCCGTTGCGCTACTACCCCGGCCGCAGAATCCATGAGTTTCATGACTTCGCCCCCATGCATATTCCCGGCTGCATTGGCATGATAAGGAAGTACCACCTGAGACATGGTAACCCGTGAAGTCAAAGCTGATTTTGGTTCCATTCCAACACCCTCCTGTCCAAGTATAATCAACCCTAATCTCCAAGCACTCTAAAGGAGCACCACAGAATAGCAGAGTGTATCAATGAAGATTACTCTGTTATTATGTGGTGTGATTAATTGTAACATTTTATCTGCCTACTTGCTTAACAAAACTTGCTCATTTAAGCCTTGGCCCTTTCCAGCGTATGGAGGAATAATAATCGGCAATTGCAGCTTAATTATGAACCGGTTGTTAGTAATAACCTGTAATTTCAACTGGTTATTCTTGCCTTCCATGCCCTTGATCATGGCGGCAAGATTTCTATCCCCGGATTTATTATATACAACATCACAATAAGCACTTATATTAAGGCTAATGTATTGGGTTTGTTCCTCTACCCAAATAATAATATGGGTATTCTCTTCCAGCCAAATATTTAATAATCTGATCAATCTCCCCAGTATATTATTTACCTGCTCTTCAGCAATAGTGAGGTTTAGATTATCGAAATTATCTGTTACCATTATTAACTCATAAGCATCAATATTGTTGCCAATACAGGTCCAAATCCTTTGGTATAGTAAATCCAAGTTGCTATATTGTGAGTTATCGCCCATAAACGGGCAGGATTCAATTATATCTTGAATTTGCTTTAACTCATTTAGTATTATCTCAATATACTCCGGTTCTATATGGTTGTGGTTCTTCATAAACTCACAAAAGCCTTTGGCACTAGTCAGGGGATTACGTATCTCCACCAGAGAGCCCATCGCTAAGTGTCCGGCGACCGCTAGCCTTTCCGCTTTCAATATAGTTTGTCCTAGTTGATAGGTTATGGTTTCATCTTGTACTATTACTATAACCTCAGAAGAACGTTCCAGAAGCTCGGTGGTAATTCTCCAAATAAAAAAATCATTAGAATTACTATATTTTATTATTTTGCCAATGGAAGCTTTATTAAGCAATGTTTTTGCTACCATATCATTTATTACTTTCGGTATGCAATCTTTGGTCTTCTCAATGAATTCCCTGCCGCTACCATTCATAGATATGATTTTAATAAAATCATTAAACACAATAATTCCGCAAGGTATTTTATCTATTGGTATAAGGCTTTGCATTATTTACGTTCCCCTTAACAACTATATTTCGGTCAGGGTTGAATAGGATACTTTTAACTTATAAATTGATTGTTCATTATTACCACCTTTTTCAATAATCCCTACCTCAATAAGATCCTCCATAACTCTAGCTACCATTTCGCAATTCATAAACAAACGACTGGACAATCCTTTTACAGTACCCCGGGTATGCGGATTAGCCAGAAAGAACGATAATATCTCGATTCTTATCATAGCGCAGCTTATATTTTTGTTGCGGTGCTCTACTTGAGGTATCATTATTTATCCCTCATTTTGTTACAAATTTCCCGGAAGTCGGGAGCACATCACAAGCCTGCAGGTCCGCAGGTTGCTACCCCCCCCTATTAAATCTCCCCTGAGTGAAATACTTGTAAAAAAGAAAACAAGGAGGACTTTTTCTACTAATTCCCCCTACTCATGAAGCAATTCGCATATTTTTTCTTCCTATACGGAAAAGCTCTAGCAAATATGAGTCTAAAAATGATAGTTCCACCCCAATTAAGTAAATACCTTTAGATTTCGGAAAGTATTATCATACAAATACCATGTACTTATTAGCTTTATTGACTAATTACGACTTGTTTTTCACACCATTCATGCCAACGAAATCCATCACCTTGGATATTATCCTACAAAATCAAGAGCGGTCAATATAAAAAGGGAGGCTTATCAGCCCCCCTCCCTTAGCTTTAAATGGATTTTTTAAAGTTATTTTATACTGCTCCCTGAGCCCGCATAGCTGTAGCTACTTTTAAGAACCCAGCGATGTTGGCGCCAGCTACTAAATTACCTTCAAAACCATATTCCTTAGCAGCTTCACTGGATTTCTTATAGATGTTGATCATAATATCCTTCAGTTTGGCATCCACTTCTTCGAAAGTCCAGGAATATCTCATGCTATTCTGAGACATTTCCAGCGCTGATACTGATACCCCACCTGCGTTGGCAGCTTTGGCTGGGCCAAAGAGCACGCCATTATCTTGTAAAACCTTAACTGCTTCTGGAGTTGAAGGCATGTTAGCACCTTCAGCCACAGCTATACAGCCATTGGCTACTAAAGCCTTGGCATCAGCTTCATCCAGCTCGTTCTGGGTGGCGCTGGGCAGAGCTATATCACATTTAACCGTCCATATTCCTTTACCTTCAAAATACTTGGCACTACTGCGTTCAGCAACATAATCGATGCATCTCTTTCTCTCTACTTCTTTGATACGTTTGATAAGATCCAGGTCCACCCCGGCTTCATCCACAAAGTAACCATTGGAATCGCTCATGGCCACTACTTTGGCGCCCAGTTCCATGGCTTTCTGAGCAGCGTAGATGGCAACGTTGCCAGACCCGGATACTACCACGGTCTTACCCTGGAAAGACTCACCTTTGGCTTTTAACATTTCCTCAGTGAAGTAAACCAAACCATAACCGGTTGCTTCGGTTCTAGCCAGACTCCCGCCAAATGTTAAGCCCTTGCCAGTGAATACGCCTTCATAGGAATTCGTAATACGTTTATACTGGCCAAAAAAGTATCCAACTTCACGTGCGCCTACCCCAATATCCCCCGCAGGAACATCCGCATCTGCGCCTATAAGTCTATAGAGCTCAGTCATAAAACTCTGACAAAACCTCATTACTTCATTATCTGATTTACCTTTGGGATCAAAGTCGCTGCCACCTTTAGCTCCACCAATAGGTAGTCCAGTGAGTGAATTCTTCAGTATTTGCTCAAAACCCAAGAATTTCATTATCGATAGATTGACGGAGGGATGAAGCCTTAGGCCTCCTTTGTAGGGTCCAATGGCGCTGTTGAATTGAACTCTAAAACCTCTGTTCACCTGTACTTTGCCATTATCATCAATCCATGGCACTCTAAATATAAGTTGTCTTTCCGGTTCCACCAATCTCTCTAAAATTGCACTGGAAACAAATTCAGGATGTTTTTCAATCACGGGCCCCATTGCTTCTAAAACCTCGGTTACGGCTTGAAGAAATTCAGGTTGGTCCGAATTAGTTTGTTTAACCTTAGCCAATACATCTGCCACATAAGCCATCTTTTGCATTCCTCCTTCGAAATACTTTCTCTTCAGTTTTTGAAAGAACTAAGAAAATTATAAGTTTTATACAAACAATGTAAATAGTTTCGTGACAGATATATTGTATGCATGATTTATGGATCAATACTCTTCTTATTTATGCTTTCATTAAATAGTCATGAATAGCCTTGGCTGCCTTTTTACCGGCACCCATGGCCTGTATTACGGTAGCCGCCCCGGTCACAATATCACCTCCGGCAAAAACCCCCGGCTTATTGGTTTGGCCAGTCGCCTCCTCGGCAATAATATTGCCATGACGGTTCACCGCCAAATCCGGGGTAGTCTGGGCCACTAGTGGATTGGGGCCCTGGCCTATGGCCATTATTACCGTATCCATCTCCATTTCATATTCCGACCCGGGTATTACCACGGGTTTTCGCCGCCCTGATTCATCTGGCTCACCCAGTTCGTATTTCTGGCATATCAGGGATTTCACCCACCCATTTTCATCGCCAATAATCTCAACCGGACTAGTTAGCAAATGGAACTCTACCCCCTCTTCGCGGGCATGTTCTATCTCTTCCAAGCGGGCCGGCATTTCCTTTTCTGAACGGCGATATACGATGTATGATTTCTCCGCTCCAAGCCGCAGCGCGGTTCGGGCACTGTCCATGGCCACATTCCCGGCTCGAATTATGGCAACCTTGCAACCAACCTGGATGGGGGTCAAATATTCCGGGAATAGATAACCTTTCATCAGATTGGTACGGGTTAGAAACTCATTGGCGGAATATACACCGTTATAGTTTTCCCCCGGAATATCCATAAAATACGGTAATCCTGCGCCAGTTCCTACAAATACTGCATCGAATTCATTGGCCAGCAACTCATCTATGGTGTTAATTTTACCAACTACTGTGTTGGTCCGGATCTCCACCCCCAGGGCTTTGATGCTGTCAATCTCCTGCTGCACGATGCTCTTAGGTAATCGGAATTCGGGGATTCCATAAACCAAAACCCCGCCGGGGGTGTGTAAAGCCTCCATTATGGTAACTTGGTGTCCCAACAGGGCCAGATCAGCGGCGGCAGTCAGTCCGGATGGACCTGAACCCACTATCGCTACTCTCTTGCCACTGGCTGGAATTGGATCGATCTGGTTGCTGCTATCGATGGTCTTGTCAGCTACAAATCTTTCTAATCGTCCAATAGCTACTGGCTGTTCCTTTTTGCTCAAAATGCAATATTTTTCACACTGGCTTTCCTGAGGACAGACCCGCCCACAGATACCGGGCAAATTATTTTTCTCCTTAATTTTGGCGGCCGCCTGGGCAAAATTATTTTCTTGAATTAACTTTATAAATGCCGGGATATCTACATCAACGGGACAACCATCTACACACTTCGGTTTTTTACAGGTCAGACATCTGGAAGCTTCGATAACTGCTTGTTCCTCCGGATAACCCAAGGACACTTCAGTGAAATTTTTTACTCTTGCCTCAGCATCCTGCAACGGCATCGCTTGACGCGGAGCTCTTACTTTTGATTTCGACAATGTCCATCACCTCCACAACTACAAGCTTCCATCGCGACTTTTTCTTCTTGTAAAAACATACGGGCTCGCATCTGGGCTAGCTGCCAATCCACCAAATGCCCGTCAAATTCCGGCCCATCCACACAGGCGAATTTAGTTGTTTCTCCCACTACTACCCGACAGGCCCCGCACATACCGGTCCCATCCACCATTATGGGATTCATGCTTACCATGGTTTTTATTTGATAGGGTCGGGTTGCTTCAGCCACTGCTTTCATCATGGCCAAAGGGCCGATAGCGATAACCAAATCAACGGGCTCCTGGTTTTTTATTACTCTCAACAATACGTCGGTAACGAATCCTTTTTCACCCGCCGAACCATCATCGGTAGTTATATATAGGCTGTCGCTGACCGCCCTCATTTCCTCGGCTAAGATGAGGTAATCCTGGCTGCGAGCTCCGATAATGGAGATAACCTCGTTACCCGCCTGTTTTAGAGCCCGAGTGATAGGATAGACGGGAGCTACTCCGACCCCTCCCCCGATACAGACTACTCTCCCCAGCTTGGTTATTTCAGAAGGCTGTCCCAGGGGACCAACCAAATCGAGAATATAATCGTCTACTTTCATTTCCCCCAGATTCCTGGTACTACGGCCTACCTCCTGAAAAATCAGAGTTAATAAACCTTCAGTACGGTCAAAATCAGCCACGGTTAGAGGAATTCTTTCTCCATGGTCGTCCATACGCAAAATGATAAACTGTCCAGGTTCAACGCGTGCAGCGATCTCAGGTGCAAAAACTTTAAATAATTTTAGCGATGGTCCTAGTTTTATAATTTCTTTAATTTGGAACAAGTTACCACTCCTTCTACTTTTGTATTTTGCCCTATAAATTTAGATAAACCTCGACAATTTAATTCTATCTACTTTGTATAAAATGTAAAGACTGTTACCCCAAGGATATTGTATTCTACATGTCATATCCGCTCTCCAGGCCCTTTTGGATGATTTGTTGAATATCAGTGAACATTTGCACAAACATACCCTCCGCCTTAAAATAGTTTGCAATCAACTTATTAGTATTCAATTTGGCATACTCCAGGGTTAGTTCGCTGACCTTATCATTGCTGGGGGCTTGTCCCAAAAGCTGGGCCTGATTTGCTTCCATCTGACGAATACGGAACTGGCGTACCTTTTCGGCCGCCTCAGGGTTTTGCTCCAATTGCTGCTGCGCCAGTACATAACTTTGGTATATTTCACTGTTTTTAATAGCCCGGGCCAGCTCATGGGCTTTGTCGTAAGGATTCTGGTTTACCATTATTACACCGCCTTCTGTTTTTATTAAGTTCAATGCCTATCCGGTCGTGTTACATTGACTAGCAGCAATGCTGCCGAAAAAATTGCTACCGCCATAGCATTTCAGCCTCATACTTTCCTCACTGTTTACTATAGCCAACCTTCCTAGCAGTCCAGCGGCGTAATCAATTGGTCATGCCGTTTAAACCTCACAAAGTATCGGTAGCCAGCCTGACGAGCCGAGCGATAGGCCTCCGCTAACCCTAATCCTAGCTGTTCAGGGCTATGAGCATCTGAGCCGAAAACAATAGGGATGTTGTAAGCGAACATCATCTCTATAAGATTGGCCGCCGGGTATATTTCTTCCACCGGCTTTCGTAAACCCGCACTGTTGATTTCAACTGCCATTCCCGACTTCTGGATCGCTTTTAACACCGGTTCGAAATAATAGCGGGACGTGCGCTTCCTGGGCCGGTGGCCCCATATTTTTATCAGATCGATATGGCCGACTACATCAAAGCAATTGGATTGAACCAGTTTTATCAGCAGGCTGGTGTATTGACCATAGATATCGTCAATATCGAATTCATTATATCGATCTCGATAATCAGGATGATCAAAGCCCCATCCATTTAGGTAGTGAACCGAACCTATGATGTAATCGTATTCATTTTGCCTAATAATATCTCTTATTTCCTCTTCCCGGCCGGGAATATAGTCAACCTCCAAACCCAGCTTGATGTCCATGTTGTAGGGTCGACCGGTTTGCCACTTGTTGAGCAGCTTAATATCTATCCGGTCCCTGTATTCATCATGTTCGCTAAAACCGATTTCCTGAATTCCCAGGTGGTGAGCCCGATCAAGAAACTCCTGCAGCCATTCCTGATCATAAGTATATTCTCCATGGGCTAGTGCATGAATATGATAATCCACCCGCATTTTGGTCCCTCCTCCTGCTTATAAATAATCATTATCTCCATGATTCGAGGATCTTGCCGGTGCAGCCAGCCCTGCTTTAACTGGAAAAGCGGGTGGCACTCCGTTTCTACCCATCTATCTTTATAAAGGCTGATTACAATTAACTAGCCCCGATTTAAGATCAGCTAATTTCTCTAATGGCTGCTCAGACCCTCCCTCCTATCCGGTGGTATGTATAATGCCATAATTTTTATTCAAAACTCAGATTTTTTAAAAACTGAGCTTGAAACTCTTCTTGCTGGGCTAATTCTACATATTGAACCTGCGCTTTGATAGTCAGTGCCTCCTGGGCTTTATCATCGGATAGTAAGGCCAGCACAGCTCCTTCGGCTGCCGCATTCCCTATGTTTCTTATCTGGCCGGCATAGTTCGGGGGAATAAGGCCTAAGTATAATAAATGGGCCGGAATTAAATAACTGCCAAATGCTCCCGCCAAATAGATATTATCCAGCTTATTAATATCAATGGCGGCCATTTTCAAAAGCAGATCAATTGCGGTTCTTATAGCTGATTTGGCCAGTTGCACCTGTCTGATATCTTCCTGGTTTATCAGCAGGGGACAACCGGTCAGGGTTTCATCCCCTGGAACCAGAATTATTTCCTGGCCATGTTGACCGGTTCTCATGGCCAATTGAAGAGCCGATTGGGTAAAAATGCCTTTCTTATCCAGGTAACCATTTTCCAATAATGCTACGATTAGGTCAATAATACCGGAACCACAGATTCCTCGGGGCAGACCGTCACCTATAACTCGAAAATTCAGTTTACCTTCATGAAATTCCACCTTATCTATCGCCCCATAGTCGGCGCGCATGCCCGAACTCACAGCTCCGCCTTCCAAAGCAGCTCTAGCGTGCTCTTCCATGTTTTTGCAGTTAG
>CAZYJA010000059.1:0-11832 GCA_964647245.1 uncultured Syntrophomonas sp.
TGAGCTATTTCCTGATAACAAACGGGTATTTCCATTGGTAATGCAGTAATTCGGAATCGAGCCAAGAGACAGATTCGGGAAGTAATCAGAAAAAACCTGCCGTTTATTCGGACAGGCTATAATGTTGTAATTGTAGCCCGGTTTAATATAAAAGAAAGTACCTTTGGTTTGATAGAAAAGGATTATTTAAGGATTATGAAAAAGGCCAGCTTATATTGAGAAGAGCGGTTATTTTAATTATTAAAACTTACCAAAAATTGAGTATAGGCCGCGGACCGGTTTGCCGTTTCTATCCATCCTGTTCCAATTATGCCATTGATGCCCTGCAAAGATATGGGGTGATTAAGGGCGGATGGCTGACCATAAAGCGAATCAGCAAGTGTCATCCATTTCATCCCGGAGGATATGATCCGATCCCCTGAACGAGGGGGTTACTTATAAGGAGGTGACACCTGCTAACGGAGTTCATACTTCGGAGGGCAGGGTTATAATTTGTGGCAAACGTTTGTGCAATGGTTCTCTGATGTAATTAATCTGATGTATGGGTTTACGGAGCAGATAGGATGGCCTAGTTATGGCTTAGCGATTGTATTTATGACGATAGCCATAAAACTAGCGATGTTTCCCCTTACCCAAAAACAGATGAAATCCATGCGGGCCATGCAAGAAATTCAACCCAAAACTAAATATATCCAGGAAAAACACAAAGGGGATCCCCAATTAATTCAGAAGAAGACTATGGAATTATATAAGGAGCACGGTGTGAACCCATTAGGAGGGTGCTTGCCCTTATTGATCCAGATGCCGATATTTTTTGCTTTTTATCAATCCCTATTTAAATTTAATTATTTAGATGCCGCCCATTTAGGATTTTTATGGATTCCTGACATAAGTAAACCGGATCCGCTATTCATATTGGCGATATTGGCTGCTGCCACTACCTTTCTGCAGCAGAAGATTTCCATGGTGTCAAGTACTGATCCTACCCAGAAAATGATGTTGTATGCCATGCCGATAATGATGGCGTGGATAGCGATCAAGATGCCATCCGGTTTGCCCCTGTACTGGGTTGTTTTTAACATCCTGGGAATTCTGCAGCAACTCTATGTTAATAAGACGCATAAGAGCGCCAAACTTGATACCGGGGTGGGTATAAGTGTAGATGTGCAGGAAATGCAAACCGCACAAGAGTACCAGGCAGATAATGGTAATAAGGTGAGTGAGCAGAGGGACAAAGGAGGAAATGAGAACGATGCAGGGTCAAACAATCGAAAAAAAGGGAAAAAGCGTTGATGAAGCGGTGAAGGCAGCCCTGGAGGAACTGGGTTGCAATATTGAAGATGTTACAGTAGAAGTTATGGAAGAACCTAGCAAAGGTCTACTGGGCTTCATAGGTAACAAGCCGGCGGTGGTAAAAGTGTCGCAGCGCGAAAAACCTGAGACAGAGGCCCGCAAGCTAGTAGAGAACTTATTGCAAGAGATGAAAATCGATTATCAGATTGAAAAGGTTGAGTGGAATAACGGTATAGCGCGAATCAATATTATTGGTAAAGACATGGGACTTTTGATTGGTCGTAAAGGTGAGACATTGAATGCTTTGCAGTTTATCGCTGGCCTCATGCTAAATCGGAAGAGGGAAGATAAGATTCGGGTCGTGTTGGATGTAGAGGATTACCGCAAAAAACGCGAGCAATCCCTGGAAGCTTTAGCCTTAAGGCTCTCCGACAAGGTCAAACAGACTCAGAAAAACGTAATAATGCGGCCGATGAGTTCACAAGAGCGAAGAATAGTACATACGGTTCTTCAAGAAGACCCCGGTTTGGTCACTTATTCCATGGGGGAAGAACCTAACCGCAAAGTGGTTATAGCACTTAAGAAGTAGTTACTTAAGAGGCCCGAAGGGGCCTTTTTTTGTGGCAAAATGGTGGAAATATGCACTAGATGTATCTGCACCAGGATTTTGGTAAGATAGAAGGCAGGATCAAGAGCAGGATCGAGCTACTGAAGTATCGGTAGCAGATATCTGGTTAGGGTATAGTATTTCGACGAATCAGCCAGGGATTACACTATCCCCAATTATCTATATGAGGAGAAAAAGATGTTTGAAGAAGATATTGTAGCTTTGTCTACCCCTCCTGGCGAAGGTGCTATAGGGATAATAAGACTAAGTGGGAAACAGGTTTTGGCCAAGATGGAACAAATATTTCGGCCAGTTTACCCCACTGAACTGGGACAGCGCCGCGGGTTTACGCTTAACCTGGGGTGGATAGTGGATGAGGACGGCAGTAAAATAGATGAAGTACTATTAGGAATAATGAGAGCTCCGCATAGCTATACCGGGGAAGATGTGATCGAAATTAACTGTCACGGGGGAGGCGTTCCGGTACGGCGCTGTTTACAGCGATGCCTGGATGTGGGACTGGTGCTGGCTGAACCCGGGGAGTTTACCAAACGGGCCTTTTTAAATGGACGCTTGGACCTAAGTCAGGCCGAGGCCGTTATAGATGTGATAAGAGCCAAAACCGACCGGGGATTGAAGCTGGCTCTTCAACAACTGGAGGGCAGACTTGCTTTTATTGAAGAGATAGAGGAACTGCTAATTAAGCTCAATGCGGCCGTTCTGGCCAGCCTGGATTTCCCGGAAGAAGTGGGCGATTTGGACTATTCTGAGGCTGAGTCAACCCTGCTGCAGGCTAAAGAGCGGTTGGATCGTTTGCTATCAGCCAGTCAAAGAAGTGAAATATATAGAGATGGCCTGAAGCTGGTCATCTGTGGCAAGCCCAATGTGGGTAAATCCAGCTTGCTCAATGCCCTGGTTAAAAAGGAAAAGGCCATTGTGACCGAGATACCCGGTACTACCCGGGATGTAGTAGAGGATTATCTTAACGTGCGCGGTATACCGGTAAAAATAATGGATACCGCCGGAATACGTTTTACCGAAGATTATGTCGAGAAAATTGGAGTGGAAAAGTCCAAAGAGGTTATCAACCAGGCCGATCTGCTTATATTTATGGTAGATGTCGGCACCGGTTTAAACCAGGAAGATATTGAAATTTACCATCAAATTAATAAAAAGAAATGTATCATAATGATCAATAAGGAAGATTTAGAGATAAAAAGGATAGCACCAGGCGAAATAGAAGACTTGTTTGCAGGCGTTAAAGTAATCAGAGCCTCGATTAAGAATGATATTGGGATAGAAGAGTTGGAGGAAGCGATTGAGGACGTGGTCTTGCAAGGGGAAATTCCTGGTGACGGTCTGGAAATAATGGTTAACCTGCGGCAAAAGAATGCCCTGATTCGCAGCCAGGTCCAGGTTGAACATGCTTTACAGGCCTTGGGCCAAATCCCTTTGGACTGTCTGGGGGTTGATTTAGGGGTGGCTCTGGAAACTTTAGGGGAGATAAGCGGAAAGACCCTCAAAGAAGAGGTTATAAACCGCATATTCCATGATTTTTGTATAGGTAAGTAGGAGGGTAATTATGAGGTACGAAGCGGGAAAATATGATGTAGTGGTTATTGGTGCGGGACATGCCGGGTGTGAGGCAGCCTTGGCGGCAGCCAGGATGGGATGTTCCACCTTGCTGGCAACCTTAAGTGTGGAAAACATTGCGCTTATGCCTTGTAATCCGTCTATAGGCGGGCCAGCCAAAGCACAGCTGGTCAGAGAGATCGATGCCTTGGGCGGAGAGATGGGAATCAACATCGATAAGACCAGCATCCAGATGCGGTTGATTAATACCGGCAAGGGACCGGCGGTGCAAGCTTTGCGAGCTCAGGCGGATAAGCACGAGTATGGCCGCGAGATGATTAAAACTATCCTGAAACAGGAGCGACTGCAGCTGCTAATGGCCGAGGTGGAAGAAATAGAAACCCAGGCCGGGAAAGTAGCAGCCATAATTACCAGGACCGGAGCCCGCTATGAATGCCAAACCGTGGTTATTACGGCCGGAACTTACCTAAAAGGAAGAATAATCGCGGGTGAAGTTATGTATGACGGTGGACCGGGGAACCAGTTCCCGGCGGTGAAGCTCTCTGCAAGTTTACAAGCCATGGGGATTCAATTAGGACGATTTAAAACCGGTACCCCGCCTCGGGTAGACCGGAAAAGCGTAGATTTCTCCAAAACCGTAGAGATGCCGGGTGATGAACAACCGTGGCGATTCTCTTTTATTAGTCCCCCACCAGTGCGGAAGCAGCTATCCTGCTGGTTGACCCACTCGACTCCCGAGACGCATCGGATAGTTATGGATAATATTCATCGGGCTCCCCTATTTACCGGGGTAATCAAAGGCAAAGGACCTCGTTACTGCCCCTCTTTTGAGGATAAAGTAGTGCGTTTTGCGCACAAATCCGCCCATCAGTTGTTTATCGAACCAGAGGGCAGAGACACTGACGAAATGTATGTGCAAGGTTTAAATACCAGTCTCCCGGAAGATGTACAGATCCAAGTTTTGCGCAGCATTCCCGGGATGGAAAATGTACGCCTGATACGGACTGGGTATGCGATCGAGTATGATTATGTGATTCCTTCCCAGGCTAAACTAAGTCTGGAAAATAAGGTGGTTGAGGGTATATTTACGGCTGGCCAGATAAATGGCACCTCGGGCTATGAAGAGGCGGCTGCCCAGGGGCTTATAGCCGGTATTAACGCGGCTCTAAAGGTACAGCAAAAAGAGCCCTTAATACTAAAACGCAGTGAAGCCTACATTGGAGTCATGATCGATGATCTGGTTACCAAGGAGACTGATGAACCCTACCGCTTATTAACCTCCCGGGCGGAGTACCGACTCCTGTTAAGACAGGATAATGCTGATCTTCGGTTGACCGAAAAAGGCCGTCAGATCGGCTTGGTGGATGATTATCGCTGGGAGTTGTTTAAAGCGAAAAAGGAAAGATTAGAAGCAGGAATTAAATTTATGCAGCAGACTACCTTCACCCCGGCCGATCAAGAGGTGGAACAATACCTGACCAGCAAAGACAGCGGTCCCCTGCGCGATCGAACATCCCTCTGGGAGATGTTACGGCGGACCGAGGTCAAGATAGAAGATTTCGTCCAACAGGGTTGGCTTTACGAAACCCAACCGGAGATTCTGGAACAAATCGAAATACAGGCCAAATATGAAGGTTATATTAGTAAACAAAAAGAGCAGGTACTGCGGTTTGAACGCTTGGAAAGCAAACAAATACCGCCGGATATCAATTATGGGGAAGTCTATAGCTTATCAAATGAAGCAGTGCAAAAATTAAAAGAAATTCGACCGGAGTCCATAGGACATGCTTCCCGGATTTCAGGGGTGACACCGGCGGATATAAATATTTTACTAATTAATATGGAAAAAAGAAGGAATTAAGTAAAATATATGGAAATATATGTAAAGCGCTTTATTGAACTCTTATTTCAGGAAAATGAGAAGCAAAATCTGGTGAGCCGCAAAGCCGGTCTGCCAGAGATTGAGCAACATGTGCAGGACAGCCGGCAATTATTAGAGTGGGTTTCGTTGGTCGAGCAAGACGTCATAGATATCGGCAGTGGGGCGGGCTTCCCCGGCCTGATTCTAGCGATGGCCTGCCCGCAAAGTCGATTTACCCTGCTGGAATCTGATTTAAAAAAGAGTGGCTTTTTACAGTTGGCCATAGCCGAGCTAGGGCTGACAAATGTTAGAGTTATTCGGGAGAGAGCGGAAGTCTTGGGTCAGGATCCACAATACCGGAACAGCTTTGATGTATGTACTAACCGAGCGGTGGCGGCCGCGAATGTGGTACTGGAATACGGAATTCCGCTGGTCAAAATTGGGGGCAAGGTGTTTTTGTGGAAGGGCCGCAGCTTTCAGCAGGAAATAGATGAAGCCCGGGAGGCCCTGCAAATATTAGGGGGTCAAATCGAAGCCGTATATCAGTACGAGCTAAACCAAGACAGAGACCGAGCGATAGTAGCGGTACAAAAGGTAAGGCCTACTCCTGACCAGTATCCCCGGCGGGTGGGAGCGCCGACCAAGAAACCGCTGTAAGAGGGGGGTGCTGGGATGGTCATGAAACAACTGGATATACTATTGGCTAAGGCCAACAAAGGCAGAATCATGGATATACCGTTGCAGGAAATTAGTCGTAACCCTTTTCAGCCTCGTAAGGAGTTTAATGATGAGGAGCTAAAAGAACTGGCTAATTCCATTCAGTTGTATGGAGTTATTCAACCGATCATTGTTCGTAAAGCCCGGGGTGGCTATCAATTGATTGCCGGTGAAAGGAGATACCGCGCCTGCAGAATGATAGGCAGGCCAACTATTCCCGCGATTGTCCATGTGATGAATGATGAAAAGGTCGCAGCCGTTTCCCTGATAGAGAACCTGCAACGTAAAGAACTAAACTATTTCGAAGAAGCCGGTGCCTATGCCAGGCTACTCCATGAATTCGGCATGACTCAAGATGAACTGGCGCAAAAAGTTGGTAAGAGTCAATCGGCTATCGCCAACAAGTTACGCTTGCTAAAACTGCCCGAAGAACTGCGGTGCCTGATTTCAACCGCATCCGTAACTGAAAGACACGCGAGAGCTTTATTGAAACTGAATTCCGTCGAAATACAAAAGGAAGTATTACGAGCAATTTATGAGCGGGATTTAACGGTCAAGGAAACTGAAGAAATGGCCGAAAGTCTTCGCCACAATAACATTCCCCAGGAACTAAAGCAACGGGCCAATGGGCAAGGTGTTTCGTTGATAATTAGAGATGCACGGATTTTTATAAATACCATAAAAGAAACCGTAAGTAGGGCCAAAAAATCGGGAGTAAATATGTTTATGGCCGAAAATGATGGGGAGGAGGAATATGAGATCGTCATCAGGGTACCGAAGATAAGGCGATATAATCGGATTTCGGCCAAGGGATAGACAGGGTCAGAATATGAGAAACCAACCAATAGAAAGAGCAGGAGGTCAAACTCTTGCTTTTTCTATTGATAAATCTGGGTCATAATCAAAATGAGTTGCTCCGGTCTGGGGCGAGATATGCAAAAAAAGGATAGCCTACCAAAACCTTTTGTGCTAGATTAGTTTTCTAGGGCAGGAATATTGCAGCCAGAAATAGAACTAAAATGAGGTAAATGTTGTAGAAATCTTTTTTTTTATAAGAAAGGTGGACAAGGGATGGCAAAGACAATTGCGGTTACCAACCAGAAGGGGGGAGTGGGCAAAACCACCACGGCAATTAATTTGGCGACCTTTATAGCTATGGAAGGATACAAGGTGCTTTTGGTGGATTGCGATCCGCAGGGCAATGCTACCAGCGGTCTGGGGGTTAACCGTAAAAGGATCAAATACTGTATTTATGATTTCCTATTAGAAGGGCTTGAGTTTCGTCAGGTGATGACCCATACCCGGATAGAACACCTGGATTTAATACCAGCCACCATCCAGTTGGCTGGAGCCGAGGTCGAAATGGCTTCCCGACCGGAGCGGGAGCACATGCTGCTCCGGCGATTGCAACCGGTGAAGGACTATTATGACTATATTTTTTTGGATTGTCCCCCCTCTTTGGGGTTATTAACCGTCAATGCCTTAACCGTCAGTGATTCGGTTTTAATCCCCCTCCAATGCGAATACTATGCCTTGGAAGGGCTCAGCCAACTGAAAGACACGGTGCAGTTGATTCGTAAGCGTTTAAATCCGAAATTGACGATAGAGGGGATAGTTTTCACCATGTTTGATGGGCGGACCAATCTTTCTATCCAGGTAGTCGATGAGGTTAAAAAACATTTTCGGCGAGAAATTTACCAGACCATCATCCCTCGCAATGTAAGGTTGAGTGAGGCTCCCAGTCATGGTAAACCGATCGCCTTATATGATCCGCGCTCCAAGGGAGCGGAAGTCTATCAAGATTTGGCCAAGGAGGTATTGAGACGTGGGGAGGAAAGAACACGGCCTAGGTAGAGGCCTGGAATCATTACTGTCGACGGCGGAATTGGATTCAGCCCAAATTATGGAGTTGGAATTAGAGCTTATTATTCCCCAGGGTGACCAGCCTCGTAAAAACTTCGATGAGGAATCCCTGCGCGAGTTAGCTAAATCTATTCGGGAACATGGCGTTATCCAACCTGTCTTGGTTAGGCCGCTGGGAGAGTATTATGAGATTATAGCGGGGGAAAGACGCTGGCGGGCTGCCGAAATAGCCGGTCTGCAGCTGATACCAGCCCTGGTTAAGGAAATGGAAGATGTTGAAGCGGCCGAGGTCTCGTTAGTTGAGAACATTCAGCGGGATGATTTATCGGCCATTGAAGAAGCCCGGGCTTATAAGAACATGGCAGAACAATATAACTATACCCAGGAGTTTATCGCCGAGAGGGTTGGCAAGAGCCGCGCCTACGTGACCAATACCATGCGGCTATTAAGTCTGCAGCCCCAGATAATTGAAATGATTGATCGCAAACAAATATCCCCCGGGCATGCCCGGGCTCTTCTGGCCTTAGGCAATCCAAAAGAGCAACTCCTGGCGGCTAACGAAATTATCAGGAGTAAGTTATCGGTGCGGCAAGTAGAGCAGAAAGTCAAAGCGGGGAAAACCAATAGGGTACCGGGCAAGGTTAAGAATGCCGATTTGCTGGAATTGGAGGAGCGCTTACAAAGGCATTTTGGTACGCGGGCAGCCATAAATGGCCAACGACAAGGTGGGAAAATCGAAATAGTCTATTACAACGAAGAAGATTTAGATAGGATCCTGGAACTGTTGGGACTGACTTAGCAGGATAAGCAAGACCGGCAAATACCCCAATTGAATCGGACCAGGGTGTATTTTGATCAGCGGCAATGGCCGGAATGCCTTAGGGTTAGGAATGAAGCAATCAAGATGAATAAGACGCAGAAGTATTCATTAGGGTTCAGTGTTGCAGGTGATACAAATATAAAATAGACCGAAAGATTTTCACAGGCAAGATGATTACGAACCAGAAATGTTTCACGTGAAACAATATTATTAGGGAGACAGTATATGTCTCGAGAGATACTGATATATAGTAGCCCCCTAATGATTCACATGAAATATTAGGGGGCTACAAATTTATACCGTGAAACATATATAGTTGCGGAATATTCATAAGGGTTTAATGTTTCACGTGAAACCATGGAAGACAGACCAAAAGATTTTAACCGGTAACAGATGATTACAAACCAGAAATGTTTCACGTGAAACATTATAATTAAAGACCCGGTAGATGTATCGAGAGATAATAATATAGTAGCCCCCAATGTTTCACGTGAAACATTAGGGGCTACTAGTCTATTCGGGTAGGTTAGATGCTATATGGTTAATGATCTTATAGACTTCCAGGATAGGAAGATTATATTTGATCGCAATGGCGTGACAATCCTCATACTCGGGCTTGGCCTGCTTTCTGCCCTGAGGCAGCTGGGCAAGTTTAAGTCGGACGGGTCCCCAGGGGGTGTCTACTGATAATTCCGAACGGGGGGCAATATAACGCTTTTGCAGGCGATAGCGAACCCCCAGTGAACCGGTTTCCTCAATTAGCAGGTGAGCCAACGGGGCAGAACAATGCGGATGAGTAATTAGGGTAATCAAAGTGCCAGGACGATTCTTTTTCATATTGATTGGAGCCGTAAAAAAATCCAAAACGTCGGGATGGGACGCAAACAGGCTATATAAATGGGTGAAAATCTCCGGATTAAGGTCATCTACCTCGGTCTCCAGAATCGCAACTGTCTCATCTGCTGCGGAGGAAGTAACGAAATTGCCCCGCACCAGGCGCAAGAGATTGGGAACGTTATCTTTCCTTATATAATCCCCTGCTCCGTAGGCAATCCGAGTAGGAATAAATGGCGGAGGATCAAGCAGCGGAGAGGCAAACGAAGTAATCAGTGCTGCCCCGGTAGGGGTAACCAGTTCCATATCAGCATCGGTGAAAACACAAGGGTAACCAGACAATAACCGGGCAGTAGCCGGAGCCGGCAAGGGGTATCGACCATGACTTATATCGACCATCCCGCTCGACCAGGGCAATGCCGAACAATATACTTGTTTAATTCCCAGCGAGTCCAGGCACCAAAAGGTTCCGACAACATCCACAATAGTGTCAACCGCGCCGATCTCGTGAAAATGAATATGCTGAGGACTCACGCCGTGCACCGCCGCCTCTGCTGCAGCCAGTTTATTAAAAACCGCGACCGACTTACTCTTGATTTCCGCGGAAAGGTCGCTGGATTCAATAATATGAGTAATATCAGGCAAGTGACGAACGGGTGCACTCCCGGCACTATCTACATCAAAGGATGTACAGCTTATGCCTTTGAGCACCTTGGGCGTGGATGATATTTTTGCGGCAATGGGCAGACTGGAAATGGCCTTCTGTAACCCCTCAAAAGAAGCCCCGCAGTCTAGCAGGGCAGCTATTATCATATCGCCCGAAGCCCCGGAAAAGCAGTCAAAATACAAAAAACTCATAATTACCTCCGTAAACCGACAAAATTAGAGAAATCGTTGCTGTTGCTAAAGTAGAATTAGCAGTTAGTTTTGTCAATTATACTACAAAGATCAGGGGTAATGGTGCCGCCTGTTTATAAAAGTTGATATTTTAGCAGACGGGAGTTGAGGCTTTACTAGCAGGATACGAAACCAAACGTTCTGAACCCTAAGGACCATAAACCTTAGTTTGAGGCAGGTGGAGCTAAAAAAAGTTGGAGACCCACGAGGGCGGAATGGTGTGATTGGGCCTACCACCAAGCCCCCATGGGGAGAAAGAATTAGGTTGCGACAGATGAAGATGTTTCCCAGATATTAAAAGGAGATAAAAACCCGCTTTTATCATTATTATAATGCAGGTGGGACATATACAAACTCCGGGCGATTAAATCAGCCATTTTATAAACCAAACTAAGGCGCGTGTTTTGCAAAACCATTTGCTCCAGGTAGCCGCCTACGTTGACAACCGCCGAGATATGAAAGTCGCCTACCACCGGCAGCATTTTTTTCAAAGCAGTGCCGGGTTTCAATCCCCCGGGCTTGATATTTATGTAACCGATGCGATCCGTGTTACCCAAGCTGGCATCTACCGCAACTATGAGCGGATCCTGGTACTGCAGGCCAATTTCCTTCAGTACGCTGTCCAGGTTGGCAGCATGGGAGGGCTTTTCTAAGGTACCATAAAGATTGATGTCTGGGTTCATAGCCTGCAAGCGAGTACCAACCAGGGGGCCCAGGCAATCGCCGGTAGCTCGGTCAGTTCCGATGCAAAGATATACTATTTCGCGCTTAAAGCCGGAATTCATATCGGTCATAAGTCGGTAAATTCCTGCTTCAAGGCGATGTAAACAGGCTGGATCTTCATAATGACAGGAAAAAATCCCCCCCGCCGGCTTGACGATAGAAAAGTCCATTCCAGGTCCTCCGAAATAAATATTTACCATTATTGTTACCACTGGCAAAATTTTTATGCGGTATTTCTGAACAGTACGAATATTTATTAAGGAACAGTTAAAAAGTCGGCCGCTTATTAAGCCTAGTATTTGAGGTGGGGTGGATAAAATAAAATACCGAATAATGGTAGTCATGGGGTATCTGGGGGCAGTTATCGGGGCTGGTTTTGCCTCCGGACAAGAGATCGTGCAGTTCTATGTAACATACGGCAGCTACGGACTAAGAGGCGCCATTTTGGCAACCGTGCTGTTTGCCGGCTGCGGGGGTGTGTTGCTTTACCTGGCCCATAAAGAAAAACTAGCTAACTACCAGGATATGTTAGGCTATTTGCTGGGGCATAAGTGGGGGAAGATAGTTGACTTTATGCTGGCCATATTTTTGTTCCTGGGTATTAGTACGATGTTATCGGCGAGC
>CAZYJA010000060.1:0-11648 GCA_964647245.1 uncultured Syntrophomonas sp.
CATTGACTATAGCTAGTGGCTTCAGTTTTCCGAGCGGTCATGCCATGGTATCCACAGCTTTTTATGGTTATCTAGCCTACCTTCTGGCCAGATATAATAAAGAATGGGGCTATTGGGGGGCAGGGGCACTTGGCCTGCTGATATTTCTGATTGGATTCAGTCGGGTTTATCTAAATGTCCATTATGCCAGTGATGTGTTGACTGGTTTTGGGTTGGGCTCAATATGTCTGGCCCTGCACCTAGCGGCCCTGAATATAACCAGGGGACGTCTACACGAGGTGGAATAGATTATTAACGGAACTTGTTTTTGCGCCAATTCTTCTGAGCTTTTCTATCTATTTTCCCTTCCTCGGAGAAAACTTGACGATTTTTTGTCTGTTGCACCTGTCCTCCAATGAACTCGGATTCTAATCCCCGCACTACAATAAGGGTATTACCTTCATCGTAAGTCAGAGCTATAGGCTGGCTGGACTCTCCGTATATTACTATATAGCCGTTTTCTCTAAGAGTTGTATCTTCCTTCAGCATTTTCCGGATATCCGCTTTGATTACCGCAAAACCACCGCTGCTATGATGTCCTTTGCCATGATTTATTACCAACAAATCAACGTGGTGTTTAATAGCCCAATCTATATTTAGGCGAGTTTTATCCCTGGCTTCAGTTAGGTTGCATCCATGTAGGTTGAGGGTCTCAATTTTCATTCTGATCATCCTTTTCATTACAACAATTACGGATCTATTATTAAAGCATATTAACATATTATTGGGCCTCGAAAAAGAGCCGACGGCAATCGACTGGCTGACATTGCACCTTCTGATACTTGTTGTTATAATCCTTGATAAGGAGGGAAACACTTTGAATTTAGATGAGGTAGATGTACTGTTTTCAGAAGAAGAACTAAATCTGAAAGTCAAGGAATTGGGTCGGCAGATAACCCTTGATTATGAGGGCGAAGAAATCTTGGTAATTGGTATCCTCAAGGGAGCCTTCATATTTATGGCCGACCTGGTCAGACAAATTGATTTGCCACTGGAGATAGATTTTATGGATGTATGCAGTTATGGTCCTTCGACAGTATCTTCAGGTGAGGTACGGATATTAAAAGACCTGGATCATTCGGTGGAAAGAAAAAACATTTTAATTGTGGAAGACATAATTGATACCGGGTTAACCCTCAAATATATCAGTGAGATATTATGTAAAAGAGGTCCCAAGAGTATTAAGATATGCTGTTTGCTGGACAAGCCATCACGGCGCAGAAGTTCCATAAAACCAGATTATGTGGGATATGCTATTGACGATGAGTTTGTGGTAGGTTGTGGACTCGATTATGCCGAACGTTATAGAGGCTATCCGGCGGTATGTGTTTTAAAACCATCCGTTTATAAAGAGTAGAGGTGCAAAGATGGAAAAAGAAGTAGTATTAGTCCTTGATTTCGGAGGCCAATATAACCAGCTGATAGCGCGCCGGGTCCGGGAGTTGGCAGTATACAGTGAAATGGTACCTTATGATATACCTTATCAGGAGCTGCAAGCCAAACAACCTGCCGCGATTATTCTTACGGGGGGCCCGGCTTCCGTACACATTGAAGATGCGCCGGCCTGTGATCCCCGTATTTTTTCCCTGGGTATTCCAGTTCTGGGCATATGTTATGGCATGCAGCTTATGGCTTTCCAATTGGGGGGAGAAGTAAGGGGCAGTCAACTAAGGGAATATGGGCGTACGGAGCTAAACGTAGTGGGAAATGACTTGTTATTTAAGGGCATTTCCAGCCAAACACAGGTATGGATGAGCCATGGTGATTCAATCGGTAGTATACCAGTTGGATTTAACATTACCGCCACCACGGAAAATTGTGCAGTAGCGGCGATAAGCAATCCTGGGTCCAAATTGTACGGGGTTCAATTTCACCCCGAAGTCAGACATACCATCGAAGGACAGCAAGTATTGAAGAATTTCCTTTTTGAAGTATGCAAGCTGAAAGGTGACTGGAACCTTAGTGATTATATAGAAGCAACGATTCAGGATATACGTAATAAAGTTGGGGACCAAAAAGTTCTGTGCGGGCTAAGCGGGGGCGTGGATTCGGCCGTAGCGGCTACCTTGGTACATAGAGCAGTGGGCGATCAACTGGTATGCGTATATGTTGATAATGGATTAATGCGCAAAGATGAGTCTCTACAAGTAATTAGAACCTTCCAAGACCAGATGAAAATGAATTTGGTTTTTGCCGATGCAGGCGAACGTTTTCTGAGAAAGTTGAAGGGTGTCTCCGATCCCGAACAGAAACGTAAAATAATCGGTGAGGAATTCATTCGGGTTTTTGAGGAAGAAGCCAGGAAACTAGGGGAAATAGATTATTTGGTTCAGGGTACAATTTATCCGGATATAGTTGAGAGCGGCACCAAAACTGCCCAAACCATTAAAAGCCACCACAACGTAGGGGGGCTGCCTGCGGATATGAAATTTGAACTGGTAGAACCACTGCGGTTACTGTTTAAGGATGAGGTCAGAAATATCGGGGAAAAGTTAGGTATGGCTGAAGAAATCGTTTGGCGGCAACCCTTTCCTGGCCCAGGCCTAGGAGTTAGGGTCTTGGAAGAAGTAACCCGGGAGAAAGTGCAGATTTTACAGGATGCCGACTATATTGTACGCGAAGAGATCAAGAAAGCCGGCCTGGATCGGGAAATATGGCAGTATTTCGCCGTTCTGCCTCCGGTTAGGAGTGTTGGGGTTATGGGTGATGGGCGTACCTATGCCTATCCCATTATTATTAGAGCCGTTACCAGTGATGACGCCATGACGGCGGAATGGGCCCATATCCCTTATGAAGTCTTAGATATTATGGCCCGCCGTATTGTAAATGAGGTCCGGGGGGTAAACCGGGTAGCCTATGATATAACCAGCAAACCGCCCGGGACGATTGAGTGGGAATAAGGTAAATCGCGTTTCATAGGCATTTGATGAGTTGATGGGGTCTTTGATTTTCTGACATTTTTCAGAAAGTTAAAGACCCTTTTTTCGTTGCTAGGGAAGTCTTGGGGTAGGTTTTGATTGAATAATATAACCCCTGATCTGTCTTTCTTTTATCAACTAGGGAGTGGTAGCATCATAAATTTCAACTTTATTATCAAACGAAGCCCTATATATAGGGGATTGTAGAGTGATTAATCGAAATTATAAGCGAACGGAGGGTTGATCCCTCTTTTTTTACGGATATATAGATGGGGTTCCAGGGTTTCCATGGTAAATGCTAAGTTTTCACAAACTTTATCTACAGAAAAGGGAGGATTTACCTCCAATAAAGCGAAAGGATTTTAATCAGGAGAATCGTGAGGAGATGGATAAAAAGTGAAACTATTAAGAAATATCACTATAAAAACATTTTCCATTAGTGCCATAATGATTGCTATTTCATTTTGTTATAGCATCCCAGCCCAAGCAGAACAACAAGTTGACTATATTTGTGTTGGACCAGATGCCGAAACAGAAATTGCAGGGTACACAGGAGCAGAAGGCAATATCCCCATTCCAAGTAAATTAGATGGAGCTAATGTGACTAGTATTAGCTACGATGCTTTTGAAAATAACTCAAATACTAATGATCTTATTGATAAAACTGCACTAATATCAGCCATAACGCAAATTACTACCTATTTAGATAGAGTACCAATAGGATCAACAGTGAATCATGTGTCTCAGGAAGCACACGATAATTTAAGCACATCAATAACAAGTGCTATATCTGTGAGGGATAATGAAAATGCAACTCAAGAAGAAGTAAATCAAGCATTGTATATGGTTAATGAAGCATTAACCGTTTTCTGTAAAGCAATTGTTACAGAGATTGTTTTAACGCCAACTTCAGTAGATGAAAACTCTAATTTTACGCAGACTTTTAAAGCTAGTATCGATGGTTTTGGTTCTTTTCCTGATTTAAGCCCTTCAAATATTACCCTTGGAGGTGATTTCTCTACCTTAGCAGTTTCTGCAGTAAGCAGAGATTCAAATAAGCCCTGGATGATAAATATAACTATAACTGGTAATCTGCAGAAAGTTAGTGGCATTGGTAATGTTACTGTAGACACCAATGGATGGACGGCATCCAATACCTTAACAGCAGATATTACAGTAACACATCCACTTAATATTGATGCCTTTAGCATTCCAGGTCAAGTTGGAGAGAATACTATTGACCCAGATAATCGCACCATAGAAATAACAATCCCTAGCACCATGAATCGAAATAATTTAGTGGCAGCTTTTACCCTGTCGCCTGAAACAATTGCATTGGTTGAATCTAAAGAACAGCAAAGTGGCGTAAGTGCCAATGATTTCTCTAACAAAGTTATTTACACTATAAAAGGAACTGACGGAAGTACCCGAGAGTGGACGGTAATCGTAACTCTAAGCAATGCTAATGAATTAGAGTACTTCAGATTTTACAGCGCTGATTTTATTTCAGGCAAAGATATGGACAATCATATTTTGACCTTAATTTTAGTTCCAAATACGGACCCAACTAAGCTTATAGCCCATTTTAAAATCTCTCGTCTGGCAACTGCATGGATCGGTGAAATACAACAAACATCTGGTATAACAGTTAATGATTTTACAAATCCTCTGACCTATACTATAAAAGCTTACGATGGTAATACTCAAAATTGGACTGTGAAAGTTACCATAGATAAAGGAAAAGAATTTTACTCCTTCTATGTACCTGATTATCAGATATGGCAATTTGCTATCGATTCTAATAACCATACTATTGACATACAAGTAAAAGACGATACTGATTTAACCAACTTGACTCCTCAATTTGTCATATCCAATATGGCAACAGCAAAGATTGGGTTCATTGAGCAGGTAAGCGGTACCACTGCTAACGACTTTACCAGTCCGGTAGTTTATACCATTACTGGAACAGATGGTAGCACACTAGATTGGACTGTAAATGTACATAAAGTTAATAAAACGGCATTAATAGCAAAAATCAATGAAGCCAACCTAATACATGGCAATTATTCCTCTGCTTCCTGGCAGGCTTTTCAACAAGCTTTGAGCACTGCTATGTATACAAACAATCATACTAGTGTACCCCAAGTGTATGTTGATAATGTATTAAGCCAACTATCTACTGCGATGAACGGACTTATATTTGTGGAGGTTGATTCAAACCAGTCTACTAGTTCAATTGACACAGAGCTTTGCCCGAATACTACAAGTATAATTACTATTACCTTGAGAAATACGAGTGGCGACCTGATTGCAAATAGCAACCAATCACTGTCTCTTGACTTAACTGTAATAAATAATAATACAATCCGATCTGAACAATATAAAGTAGCAGGACAAGTATATTCCTCATCAACAGTAATACCTATTAACGCTACTACTAACAGTCAAGGTCAATTTACATTTTGTGTAGAATTACCAGAAAAAATTGATAGCGGAGACAGTGTATATATAATGATAAATAGTCCTTCAGGAAAAACAATTGGTGCGGTTTACGGTTATCCATCAGTAGACGAATGCTTTATAGCTACAGCGGCTTATGGGTCAAAGTTAAAACCAGCAGTTTCTCTGCTTCGTCGTTTCCGTGACCAGTACTTATTAACCAACGAAATAGGTGCCGCTTTTGTGAAAGTATATTACCGCAAGTCTCCGCCAATTGCATCTTATATTGCTACAAGTGAACCATTAAAAGCATTGGTAAGGGTTCTATTGTTGCCTTTTGTAATTATGGTGTATCTGATTTACCATCCAATTTTAGGCATTACAGCAGTAGGTTTGTGTATATTTTTGTTAATGAGGAATAGGAGAAAAGCAGTAATTTAAGTTGATACCGTATAAAATATAGATTTCATGAGCATTAAGATGCCTTGTAAACCCCATTACATTGGGGTTCTTATTTTGGTTAATTTAATATTTGGATGATATATGCAGGCGATTATTAGTAACAGTCGAATATGATAAAGTACCGTATACATCCCAAACCAAGCAAACCAACCTATGTGAATTGGGCAAAAGAACAAGTAATTTAACAGAGTGCAATAATATCATTGCTAAAGGGTTAATTTCAATAACAGTGGATACATTGATTAATAGCAATACAACAAGTGAGGTTCTTGACGGTTAGGATGATTTTTGAGGGTGGTTTAGATTTATAGGACCCTAAAATTGGTAAAGGAATTAGTATTGAAAACAAAAGGCGGAGTTGGAGGAGGTATAATGTTCTCTTGGAAAGTAAATCTACTTATGGCACTTTCGGGTTTAGCACTAATGTATAGTGGCTATTTTGGAATGAAGAGGAAAAAATCCAAATCTAAAAGTGAATCTATAAGTGAAAAAATGTTTATTATAATTGGACGATTTGATATTGCGTTAGGTTTGATATTTTTCATTGTTGGTATAGTAAGTTTATTTATTGGAAGGTGATGCAGGATGTCAAAGGGTTATAATCCCCTCTTAGGTACTGCTCAGGATAATCCATATCCATTTTCAATAAGCTTAGTCAGTTTAGCGAGAGCTCTCACTGCAGGAGCACCATCGATAACATCATGGTCAACTAAAACCGTAACATAGAGATATTCCCTTACTTCTATCTGATTATTTACGATACCCGGTTTCTTAACTATTGAGCCGATGGCAAAACATAGGGGATGAACACTTATCGGTTCCACCCACCCATTTATCTTGCCCATCATGCCTACTGAGGTTACTGCAACAGTTCCCATATTCTGTTTTGTTAACATTGGACTTTTTAATATAAATTTCCATATAATGTTTCTTGTGAAATCAGGTAAGAAATAATATGCTTTCATAAGCAACTTGTTCTTTTTTTCTTGTCCTAAAACATAATCCTTTTCATCCTCAATCGACTGTTTCTGGCCGATTCTTATTTCGTCACTAATTTCTGCAATACTTTTTTCATTTGTCTTGCGAATAATATAAGGCAGCGGAACTTTCTTTCCGTCAACTTTTCTCTCGATAATAATTGATATGTCTATATCATTAAAGATGACTACTTTTCGCTTGCCTTTTCTAATTCCGTGAATCGCCCTAAATTCCTCAACTGTATGGCTTATACACTTGATTAGCCATGAGTTGAAAGTAACCTTTTCTGAAAGTTTCTTTTTTTCGCGAATCAGTTTTCGAGCTTCGGTTACATCTAACTCGATTAAGGCCTTAATATAGTGCTTTTTTAAGCCAGCTACGCCAATGTCAACAGTAGCTATTCGGCTTATCGGAAATTCTTCGACCTGAAATTCGCCAATATTTTGCATTCTTCTACGTCCCCATTTACCCATTACTTTAAAGGTATTATAACTTAATTTTATCCTAGATAAATATGGCGTTTCATGGCAACTTAGCCTTGAGGAGAACTCGTCATTTAAGTATCGCAATTTCCCTTGAACTTCAAATGATGCTTTAATCTTCAAGCATCCACCATTTTGATGGAAGCAAAACCTAATGACAAAAAGAATATAGCTAAAGTTTAAAAAAGCGTATCCCCGCGTCGATGGGATACGCTTTTAAATCTGCTGGATGATAAGTATTGGGTGAAATCAAGGACCTAATAGATTACTTCTTTATAATGCTCTCATCTCGAACCAGGGGTTGGCTTAAATCGGCATGGCCTGCCAGAGTTTCAACCTTTTTGCCGTTGATTAAAATTTGGGCCTTTTTTATGCCGGGGAGTTCAGTCAATGAGTTGACTATACTGTTTAGGGTCATCAGTTCTCCGGAACTACCTCCCGGGTGTTTACTTTTAATTTCCTCGCTAAAGTCTACGTAGGCTATTTGGTCAGTGATCTTGAGCGAGATTAATTTGGTTTCCTTAGGGAGGGTAGCTTTTAGCTTTGAATCAGTAGGCCCAATGATAAGCTGATTAATAATCCCTTCAGCAATCAGAGTATCAGTCTTTAAGTCCTGCTGAATCTTTATATCTCTGCTTTCCGGCATCAGGTACATGGCTTGGTCATCACTAAAATAAAGGGTTATCTTTTCGGTTATCGTAGTAGGGCTGGGGGGCTCCACCGGTGTTGGCTCCCCAGGTGTTTTATCACAGCCGCTGAGTACCGTGGCAATGATAAACAAACATAGTAATAATGATATTACCATGGTACGTCTCTTCATAATTTAACATCCTTTCTTCCTTAAGTTAGAACTTCAGCAAGGTTCTCTATATATAATAGCAAATTGAAGGGATAAACTTGCATTAAATGCGCAAATAATTCTGGCCAGACGATATCAACTGATGTAATTTGTTCAAGTCCGAGGTTTAAAATCCGAAGTTTTCAGGCAAAATGTCTGGTAACAGATATTAGAGGGAGAATCAGGTTATGAAATCTCAAATACAACAGCTGGCCGGGGCTATGGTTGCCCAACTTACAGAGCTGCAAGGTGGAGACCAATTTGCTCGGCTTCTTAATTGTGCTGAACCGGAGTTGAGGGACGAAGTTCGGCACCTCTATATGGAAATCAACGCATTAATAAGAAAGCTGGAGAGAGTATAGTTCGGGTGAGTCAACGAACTGAGCTAAGACTAGGCACGACAGTGTGGACCTCATATCGACTAGAGTTGACACCGACCTTAAGCTTTGCTAATATCAAATGG
Organism: uncultured Syntrophomonas sp.; assembly: GCA_964647245.1. GTDB lineage: Bacteria > Bacillota > Syntrophomonadia > Syntrophomonadales > Syntrophomonadaceae > PHAA01. The sequence continues at coordinate 8,623 of CAZYJA010000060.1, forward strand.
TAAAATTATTTAATATGCGAGAAACGCGAAAGTGTGTCTAGGGTTCCGCATGGGTTTGACATGGGCAGGTCCAAGTGACACAGGCGCCTCCGGCGCTACACCGTATAGGGATAAAAGCCCAGGCGGATAGGTTTCGTTTATGAACCTGTCCATCTGGGCTTTAGTATTTATTTTTCTGGTTTTGCAACAATATAAAGAAGGGATAGTGGTTATTGGATGCCAACTGTTGGAATTATTATGGGGAGCGATTCAGATCTTCCAATTATGAAGGAAGCCGTCGATGTATTCGAAGCCTTCGGAATTAGTTATGACCTTACCGTGTGCTCTGCCCATCGTTTGCCCAGAGAGACCGCGGATTATGCTCTGACTGCTGCTGAATGCGGAGTAGAGGTGATTATTGCCGGAGCAGGGGGAGCTGCCCACTTGCCGGGCGTTATTGCCGCTTATACTATTCTGCCGGTTATCGGAGTCCCGATAAAGACCAGTACGTTGTCCGGCGTGGACTCTCTTTATTCAATTGTACAGATGCCAAAAGGTATTCCCGTAGCCACAGTGGCCATAAATGGCAGCGCTAATGCCGCTCTTCTGGCAATACAAATACTTGCCCTTAACGATAAAGGTTTACGAGACCAGCTTATGGATTACCGACAGAGAATGGCTGAAGATGTCCTGGAGAAAGACCGCCAGTTAAAAGACCTGGGTATAGAAAAGTATCTGCAGAAAAAGGGGGCCCAGTAATGATCGAGAGGTACACACTGCCTGCCATGGGGGCTATCTGGTCAGAATCCAATAAGTTGAGCAATTGGTTGAAAATAGAAGTTGCAGCCTGTGAAGCATGGGCCAACCTGGGCAAGATTCCTCAGGGTGCTCTTCAGACTATTAAGGAAAGGGCTAATTTTGAGGTTGAACGCATCCAGGAAATTGAAGCTGAGGTCAGGCATGATGTGATCGCTTTCCTTACTAATGTGGGGGAATATGTGGGTGATGATTCCAAATACATCCACCTGGGGATGACTTCATCTGACATACTGGATACTGGCCTGGCTATGCAAATGAGAGATTCGGCGAATCTTATTTTGGAAAAGCTGGAGAAGCTAAAACTAATTGTTGGCGCCCAAGCAACCAGGTATAAATATACCCTTTGCATAGGTCGAACACATGGAATTCATGGCGAACCGACCACCTTTGGCCTTAAGATGGCTATGTGGTACAGCGAGCTGGATAGAAACATAGAGCGCCTTCGTCAGGCCCGTCAGGTAATTGCCTATGGCGCAATCTCAGGGGCGGTCGGCAATTTTGCTCACCTTGATCCTCGGGTAGAGGAATATGTGTGCGCTCAGCTCGATCTCAAGCCCTGTTCAGTGTCTACTCAGGTTATTCAGAGAGATCGTCACGCTCAGTTCATGACTACCCTGGCGGTTATTGCCAGTTCCCTGGAAAAGATGGCAACTGAGATAAGGAATCTCCAGCGAACTGAGATTTTGGAAGCAGAGGAACCATTTGCGAAAGGGCAGAAAGGCTCTTCGGCGATGCCCCATAAACGCAATCCCATGATGAGTGAACGGGTAGCCGGGCTTTCACGGGTAATTCGGGGCAATGCCCTGGCAGCTCTCGAGAACGTGGCCCTCTGGCATGAGCGGGATTTAACCCATTCTTCCGTAGAACGAGTAATTATACCTGATAGTTGCGTGTTGTTGGATTATATACTTCAGAAATTTATTGGGGTTATGGAAGGTCTGGTCATATACGAAGACAACATGGCTACCAATATTGATAAGACCCTTGGCCTGGTATTTTCCCAGCAGCTTATGCTCGGGTTGGTTGGCAAAGGGATGCAAAGGGAAACAGCCTATAGGATTGTGCAGGACCGAGCTATGCAGAGTTGGAACGAAAGATTAGATTTTAAACAACTGGTGCTGGCTGATGAACAATTCACCGCTGCTTTGACCCCAGAGGAAATTGAGAAGATCTTCAATTACGGAATCTACACGTCCAACGTAGACTATATTTTTAAGCGTTGTGGATTGGATTAGTTAATAGGAGTAACAAGGGGACGGTTCTCTTGTTACATTGTCATTATCAAAAAAGGGTAACAAGAGAACCGTCCCCTTGTTACGTGGTTATCCCAAAAAGGTAGGAGGATGAGATAAATGCAATCAGGGGAAATGTTATATGAAGGCAAGGCTAAACAAATCTACAGTACAGACAATGAGAATGTAGTTTTGATGAAATATAAAGATGATGCTACTGCCTTGGATGGCATGAAAAAGGGAGTTATCAATAATAAAGGCATCGTAAATAATCGGGTCTCCAATCTGCTGTTTAAACTACTGGAGAATGAAGGTATAGAGACGCATTTAATCCAACAAATAGATGATCGTAATGTGCTCGTCAAAAAATTGCAGATAATACCGGTAGAAGTAGTAGTAAGAAATGTAATTGCAGGCAGCCTGGCTAAACGGGTAATGCAAGATGAAGGTTTACCTTTGGCATCAGCTATTATAGAACTTTATTACAAAGATGATGAATTACATGACCCCATGATAAATGAATACCATGCGCGAGTTATGGGTTGGGCGACCGATCAACAACTAAAAGAAATGCATGCTCAAGCGCACAAAATCAATGATCTCCTCAAAGCCTTCTATGATAGCATTGGCATTATTCTGGTAGATTTCAAGCTGGAATTTGGGCTGTATGAGGGTCGAGTAATATTGGGCGACGAAATCTCACCCGATACCTGCCGTTTGTGGGACAAAGAGAGCCTGAAGAAACTTGACAAGGATCGTTTCCGCAGGGATCTGGGCCAGGAGGAAGAAGCCTACCAGGAAGTCGTCTGCAGAATAGAAAAAGCACTGGCTTAGCAGGAAAAATAAATGGTGACAAGGGGACGGGTCTCTTGTCACATTGGCTGAGGCTAAAAGATGTAACAAGAGAACCGTCCCCTTGTTACAAGAGATGTAACAAGAGAACCGTCAGACCGTGTGAAAAGTGTATAATATCCACCTAAATAATAGCATCTTCTG
>CAZYJA010000061.1:0-3870 GCA_964647245.1 uncultured Syntrophomonas sp.
ACCCTAATCTGGGACCTCGGGTTATAATCGAACATGAAGCTATTAATAAGGCAATTCAGGATAAAAAACCTGATGAAGCCTGGGCTAGAATGTTAGAACATATAAACAATATTGAATCCGGTATTAACCACGCATCTCCTCTTTCGCCCGCACCAGAGACATGATTACTTCATTAATTGGGGTGCTGACCCCGTAACGTTTACCCAGTTTTACTACCGCCCCATTTAAGGCATCAATTTCTGTCTTCCGCCCTCTCGTGATATCTTGGAGCATGGACGAGTGGTGCTGGGCCGTAGTTGGAATCATTTGCTTATAAAACGCCTCTTGATAAGCCTGGTAATCGGACCACGGAGTTTCTTGGCCGTGAGCAGATAATACCGCAAAAATCTCCTGGATAATGCCATCCATTAGCGCCCGGGTATTTTCATTGGCAGCCAACTCGCCATAAGGCACTTCCAGTATGGCACCCAGCGGATTCAAGGCGGAATTATAGATTATTTTTCCCCAAACATATTTCATGACCTCCGTGGAGGTGCGGGTAGGTATCCCGGCCTGATTGAATATCCGGGCATAAACATCCAGGAACTCCACCCCCACCGTATTCGCCGGTGAGCCAATTATCACATCATCGGCAATGACCGTCACCTTGGACATGCCCATCTCCATCGTTTCAGCCCCAAATATAACCCGGCCTAAAATTAACCTATCCTCAGCTATATATTTAGCAGCTGCTTCATAATTGCCAAAGCCGTTTTGAGCTAATAACACGTAGGTATCAGGGGAGATGACCTGAGCGATTTGCCGGACTACCTCCTCAGTTTCGTAGGACTTCACGGTAAGGATAAGCAGATCAAAATTTTTACCCGCCAGTTCATCAACTTCGGTTAATAGTTCATCCAGTTTCTCGCTATGTTCGCCCCATATCCCGTTGATCCGTACTCCCTTTGCCTTAATAGCATCGAGTACGTCTTTCCGATCCAATCCGCTTACCTGATGACCCTGTTCCTTTAACAGGCATGAATAGACGGTACCCAATGCTCCTAAACCAAAAACCATAATATTCACTTTTATTATCACCCTTCCCCAATACAACCTGATATTTATCCCATATATTTTAATACATTTTGGTTGGTTGCGGGGAATTTACTGAAATTCTATCACTTCATCATACCCAAACTGCGATAGGTATCTGCATCAGCCTTCCCTGTAGGATTCAAGCCGTGCCATTTCTGATAATACTTCACCGCTAGCTCGGTCATAGCCCCATATCTGCCATCAGCATTGTCAAACATTATCCCCTTCTCCTTGAGCCGGCTCTGCAGATAAACAACATCCTGCCCATAGGCCTTAAGCTGCAGATTGCGTCCCTTGAAGTTACGGGGAAAGATCTGACCATTTTCAACTATTTTAACCGGGGTACCCATAGGAATAAGTGGGAATAGGGCCTCCACATCCTTATTTCTCATCCGAATACATCCATGAGATAAAGACAAACCAATTGAACCCGGCTTGTTGGTTCCATGAATACCATATATACCCCAGGGTACGCTTAGCCCCATCCAGCGAGTGCCAAAACCGTTACCCCAATTATAGGCCTTTTGCACTATCTTCCACTCACCCAGAGGGGATGGAGTTGAACTTTTACCTACCCCTACCGGAAACTTTTTTATCTGTTCATCATTAGAAAAAACCGTTAGGGTGTGTTTGACCACATCAATTTCAATCCTTATCTTAGCATCTCCCGTCGATTGGGTTAAGCACGGTTCTGCCGCTTCATTATTCATCAGCTTTTCCCATACTTCCTGGGTAACCCGGCCATCTACAGTAAGATTGTGGGCCAATTGGAACAAACGGATGGACTCACTGGTAGATTGACTAAACACTCCATCCGGTTCGATTTCGTAACCTATATCCCGCAAAGAAGCCTGCACCATCCATATGGCTTCCCCCTGCAATTGGGGAGTTGTCAGGTATAAAGTGGGGAAGTCAGTTCGGTCCACTCTTTCAATTGTACTGGGCTTTGATGCTGCTTCCTCAGCCTGGGCTAAACCGCTGGAAAATAGGATAACCAATAGGGTAATAAATATTAAAGGGAATCTCAAAGTGCGCGCCACCAAGCAACCTCCTCCATTGTTAGTTTTCTTTAATATCGTGCCCCAAAATCGCCAACTTGATAAGCATTTTGATGGAAAAAAGTTGCTAAACAATATGCCTGTTCAAAGCAACCATATTAATTTCCCAATTGCTCTGACGATTGGGAAATACAGGGTATATTAGTAAGTCTGTATATGAGCTTGAACAATTTAGGCATTATATTAAGATGTCATCGAACCTCGGGAGTGGAAATAAACTTGGGCGGTAAAGTTTTAAACCCCATCGCTAAGGCGGCTTGATTAATGGTTTGCAAACCGGGAGTCACCATTTGTTTTGAAGTCCCATGCGCCAAGTATTTACCATTAGTATCCCTAATAACAGCTTCAGCTTTACATATACTTCTCCCAACCTTTATTCTTTTACCTTCAACCACTAGAGACCCATCCTTGACTGCCGCTAAATTATCTACTTGCACATCAAGCGATATATATCCTGCATCCTCCGCAACCTCGCAATAAACTGCCCAATAGGCAGCGGTGTCAATTAGCGAAGAGTATACGCCGCCATGAATTCCGCCAAAGGGGTTTAAATGCTTATTTTCCAGGTTAATCTCAACTCGAGAATAGCCTGTGCTTATTTCTTTAACCTCCATTGATAACAGAACAAAATAAGGGCCCCGGTTAATCATGTCAATAATTCTCTTAATATGCTCAGGGTTTATATAGTTCATTAATATACCTCCTTTAATAATAGATATACCAAGCTGAGTGTACGTACGTTCACTGCATTCCAAAAATTATTAATCAGCTAAATGAATTCTTGATAAACCTTTGGCAAGGGTTTCATGGAATGATACCACCATTTCAATCATTTCTTCTTTGGTTATATCCTTTAGTACCACCCATTTGTACAAAAGGAATTTTTCCGTGGCTAAAATAGAATGGGCAATCGGAGCTACCGGAATATCTCTGAAAACACCTTTTTTGATTCCATAGCCAATATTTTTCGAGTAAAACTCCAGTAATCGGTCTTCGAATACCTTAATACACTGGTCAATCGGCTCACTTGCTCCAGCTACCCGGCTATATATCTCCGATAATTTTTCATTTTGCGCAAACACCTCCATAGTTATTCGCTTGGTTTCTATAAACCGCTCCAACATATCATCTTCTACCAAATAATACTTGCTGATGCTGCTGATTATTTCGTCTGCAAATTCTACCAACAATGCTTTCAAAACATCTTCTTTATTGATGAAGTAATTATAAAAAGTACCAGTCCCGACCCCTGATTCTGCAATAATATCTCTTATTGCGGTATTAAAATAACCCTTGTCAATAAATAGCTGTAATGAGCATTGGAGAAGGTGTTGACGTCTTTCCTTACTCTGCTTTAATTCCGATATAGGCATGGTGGCCTCCTCCTGAGTGTACGTTCGTTCACTTAAATTATATGCTTTCGCAGACAATAAATTCAATAGTTTAACCAAAATTTTTCACGTAGACGGCGTGTCATGAGGACGGTCCTTTTTGTCACCCTCGGTCATCTCACTCCTGACACCCAATAATAATTTTATATCTGGGAATTTGCAGAATATCAAAACCAACTACCATGAGTCGGCTATGCTCTTGCAGTAATTTGTTGATGGTTTCCAGTGTAATTTCATCTTCATAAACAAGAACTTCTTCTATGGCGAGGTCGTTTATACTTTGCACGGTTGCTTCTTTCGAGACCCAATTGCCCATACTTTGGGAGGTGGTGTCCAGCCAATTTTTT
>CAZYJA010000061.1:3880-6451 GCA_964647245.1 uncultured Syntrophomonas sp.
CTTGGGAGTAAAATCCATTATATCCCGAACCGGAGTTTTTTGTGGATATGCTACCGCAATTACCCCGGATGTCAGATCATCAAAATCAGGAATAGCAGCATAAAAACGAAGTGAGTTTGCTTCGCCATGATTAGTGATTAACCCAAAATCAGTGGCGGTAAGGCCTGAAATGTTGATGACCCCCAGATCAACAATACTGTTTGCGGAATCACCCCATAATTTGTTTTGCCTTGCAGTCGAAAAAAAGCCCATGGCTGTAAGCTCGTTCATTTTTCCGCCCGTTCCGTCTAAAGTAGCGTGTTTTGAATCTGGATAATGGCTGAATGCGCCTTCATCTGCAACGTAATACTTATCAAAGGTTATTTTAATGTAGTTTTCTATTAATGCCCGGGCCTCATCTCTGTCATCCTGGGTAGCGTCTTGCCATAAATATCTGGTCAGCATGATTGTGCCTTTACCCATTTTCAACGACCATTCATGCCACTCATCCAAATCTTGGGCGGCAGGCATGGGTTCGGACATGACCTCGAGAGCCGTTTTAAACATCTCCTGCTTATATTGCAGAGGAAATGACTCGTGAATGTCGTTGCCACTCATATCCATGTAGGTCTTGATAATGGATGCCGTGTTAGTTAGGTCTTTTGTCAGCAATTGGCCGCCGTTTCTCGAGCGTGGTCCCCAAAAACCCGTTTGCGAGTCTTGATTGGCAGAAAACCATTGCAACAAAGCTTGTTTCCACTCAGGTGAGAAATGGTATAAATTGTGCTCTCCCATAACACCTTCCCCATTGTAATAACTTAGTAAGCTTCTGGCGAACACAAAAGTGGTTTGGGGAAACTTGGTAGCAATCCACCCGACATTGGATACATCGTCAAGAAACGCTTGCAGCTTTTGGGGCGTATTAATTTCATCCAAGTATTTTAAAGGGTACTTCAAGCGTAATGGCTGGCCGGTCTCTTGGGCCAGTGCATCCAGATGAGATAATATATTTTCAGTAGGTTCGTTATAAGTGCAATAAGGATAGGAATCATCCATAAAGGCTCCCGTTCTTGGATTTTGGAGATTTAAGTAGAATTCCAATTCATCATTTTTATCGGTAAACCTGGGCACTTTTATTAATCCTTCTTTGGTTTTTAACTGATGGTGCAGTTTACCCAGCCGTGACAAGGCGGTGTAGTAATGGCCTTGATCCAGCCAGTACGCCATTCCCAGCATTTTGAACTCAAAATCGGCCATATAATAGCCTTCCTCCTGAAGTTCTTTGTTCATACGAAACAAATCTGTTATTTGGGTCTGGATACGTAATGCGGTCAATCCTACGGAAATTACGAAAACCAAAATAGACATTGAGATAAGAATGGTTTTTTTATGGTTCATTTTCAACCTCCTAATACCTGATTTTTTATCCTCTCGGCCCCATGGAATATAAAAATCCCTCACCTTTATACTAAAGATGAGGGAGTCATTGCACATCGTACCTGAGACATGTTTTTTCTCTATCTGAAGTCACGAACTTTTTGAGCCAATAACGCCAGTTTGGTCCTGTCCCTGACACCCAGTTTGGCCAACAGATTGCTTACATGGTTCTTAACTGTACCTTCCACAATAAACAACGCAGAAGATATTTCCGTATTCGAAAAACCCCTACCTATCATGCCTAAGACTTCCTTCTCTCGATTGGTCAGTTGTGACATATCATATTGAGGCGGGATTTCCTCGGCAGGTACGCTTTCCGGGTCTGATATGCGGGCAATTATTTTTTGGGCCACATCTGGATGCAGGCAAAATCCCCCATTATTAACCACCCGGATGGTTGTACCCAGTTCCTCAGGCTCTATATCCTTAAGCAAGAAGCCTTTGGCACCATTTTGTAATCCTTGGACAATCAGCCTGTCCTCATTAAAAGTTGTCAGAATCAATACCCTGATATTCGGAAAGAGCCGGGTGATTTCGCCGGTAGCCTCAATACCGTTCATCACCGGCATACGCGCATCCATCAGTACGATATCGGGTTTATTCCGCTCACAAAAATCCAAGGCCTCCTGGCCATTGTGACCAACACCGATAACTTCAAAATCCTCTTCAAACTCCAGAATAGTCTTCAACCCTTCACATACAATGGGCTGATCATCAACAATCAGAACTTTTATCTTCTTCATTTATTACCCCCCGTCTATCCACCTGCCCGTTAATTTTGAAACCTTTTCCCTTTTGCGACTGAAAAGAAATAACCCCGCCAAGTTCGGCGATTCTTTCCTGCATAACATTCAAGCCATTTCCCGCTTCAATATTATTGGTTCCGACTCCATTATCGCTATAGGAAAAAGACACCGATTCCTGGTTGCCTGATATGAAAATTTGCACCCGGTCAGCATTGGCATGACGCAAGGTATTGGTGATGGCTTCCTGAAATATCCGATACAGAATGAAACCTTCTTTATTTGATAAGTATAGACCCTGGGGCTGGAGCTCAAGTTCTATCTGCAAACCGGTTAAAGTCTGGGCCTCGCCCGCCATTTCTGTAAGACGAGAACTCAACTCAAATTCGATATGTGAATCTCTTTTTTCTGA
>CAZYJA010000061.1:6551-11095 GCA_964647245.1 uncultured Syntrophomonas sp.
AGTCTTTCATAGACCAGCCTTTGTTCCCTCTGCTTTCTTTCGCTTAGAACCAGGACAAAGGCAAATCCGTACAGCATTATTTCCGCAATTCCGAGCAGTTGCATCTGACCCGTTGCTCTTAATTCAAAGAGGGCATAAGCTCCCACACTAGCTGTAGTTGCCAGAGCAGCATAAACAAAGAAGAAAGGCTTTGGCAATATCGCCGTTCCTTCTATGAGGTAAATCATAAAAAGTTTATCGAAGCCTGCACTGCCCGGGAACAGAGAAATAAGGCCAGCTAAAATTAATTCCAGCAGCAAAGTAAGCAGATTCACCTGGGCTTTAGCATACCGGTGATAACTCCGATAAAAGCCGCTGGCTAAAATTGCCAGTACAATGGCGATCAGCGGCCAGCTGAGCGGAGTTTTCTGCCATACTCTAATTATAAACCAGGAATATAAAATGATTTTTGTGCCGGTTAACCAGATGTTCATGATTTAACCTCAAAAAAGATATTCGACAACTCATGGTCGTTCTCAATAGCAGGGCTTGTTGAAATGTCCAAAGGATTATATCCTATTACCTTTAGTTTACTATTATCCGTATCATTTCTATTTCGTCACCAGTACCATCCCATCGATATCAAAATAGACTATTTCATATTTATAATAATTCTTTCCCTGGGATTGTAAAAGAGCATTCTCGACCCGTTGCTAGCAAAAATTAATTTTTAACTCGTATATTTGACCAACATTTTTGCCATTCTATTAGTGTTACAAAAATATCTAACGGAAGGAGTTTACGCGGTGACTTTAAATCAAATAGAATTGCAAAACCTCAGACATTTAATAGGTTCCCATGCAACCGCTGAAAAGAAACTCAAATTTTACGCCAGTCAGTGCCAGGATGCCCAGGTACGGCAAATGTTTGAGCAATCCGCCCAATCAGCTTGCGATACTCGTAAAAAATTAATGTCATTTTTAGGATAAGGGAGGTAAAATAGTGGCCAATATGCAAATACAGGACAAAGAAATGGTTAATGATACCCTGTCCATGATAAATAGTAGCTTAACCGGCTACGCTAATGTTATCACTCAGGCATCCAACGCGCAGTTCAGACAGACAATTCAGCAGATTAGAAACTCCGATGAACAATTTCAATATCAACTTTATCAAATGGCAGAGCAAAAAGGTTTTTATAAGCCAGCTTCTCAAGCTGCCCAGAATGATATTCAAACTGTTAAATCCCAAGTCAGTCAATAGTCATTAGTTATTTAAGCAAAGTTAAAGCCAGGAGCGATGGCGTTCCTGGCTTTTTTCATAGCTAATTTTAATATTGTGAGTCAGTAATTTTCCTGCTATTGATATTCTATAATTAGATTCTTAATTAGAGTTAACCCTCTGACTGGTTTGATGACGATTGGAAGGCACTCGCGCTCGCTTATTTCCTCGTAAACTATTTTCAAATTGACTGAAAGCAGCATAAACCTGATCTACAAAAACCACGGGTATTTCTACCAAAGTACTGTTGCCCTGGATCTCAATGTCCCCAACCTGACGGGGAGTGATCGAGGTATGGGAGGTCAGAAATTCGACCAGCCGGCGGGGATGCAGTCCCTGGAATCGCCCTACCGGAAGCTCAATGTGCGCAGTATTGGGATGTATTTCTTCGACGCTGGCAGTTTCAAGTTGCGGTGCTTCACAAGCTATCAGCTTTAACGCTGCGCCTAGTATATATTTGGCATCATATCGCTCCAGCAGGTCCTTGGCCATTGACTCGTAAATGCCCTGATCCTGGTCGGCACTCTCCATCAATCGGTTTATTAAGCTTTCCTGGCGCCGTTCAATAGCATCCTGCAATGACGGTAAGATCTGACGGCTAATTTTCGCACCAATATATTTTTCAATAATTTTCAATTGCCTAATCTGCCTGGGTTCCACTAAAGTGATGGCGACTCCGTCTCTGCCCGCCCGACCAGTTCGGCCTATGCGGTGAACATAGCCATCCGGGTCTTCAGGAATATCATAATTGAAAACATGGGTTACCATTTCTACATCCAGGCCGCGGGCGGCCAGATCCGTAGCCACAAGTATTTCCACGTTACCGTTGCGAAAACGCTCCATGACATGGTCTCTTTCCCGCTGGGACATATCCCCATGCAGGGAATCAGCAGCATAACCACGACTGTTCAAAACTCGATTCAGCTCGTCCGCTCCCTTTTTGGTACGACAAAATACCAGGCTGACTGGCGGCTGATCCACGTCAATAACCCGACAGATGGTCTCGACTTTTTGCCGGGGATTGACTTCATAATAATATTGTTCGGTTAGTGATACGGTAAGTTCCGGAGATGCAATAACGATCAACTCTGGGTTCTTCATAAAGGTCCGCCCCAGTTCTCTGATTTCCCGCACCAGGGTAGCTGAAAATAGAAATGTTTGCCTATTCTCCGGGCACTGCACCAGAATCTTCTCTATATCCGGCAAAAATCCCATATCCAGCATTTCATCCGCTTCATCCAGAACAACAAAATCCAAACCTGATAAATCAATGGTCCCCCGATTCATATGATCAATCATTCGGCCCGGAGTTCCAACGATTATTTCCGGTCTTCTCCTTAAGGCTCGTAACTGAATATCTATCGATTGCCCACCGTACACCGGCAGGATATTTATCTTTAATCCCTGTCCCAGGGAGGCAATTTCCTCAGCTACCTGAACCGCTAATTCCCGGGTAGGGCAAAGCACCATCCCCTGGAGTCCCTGATTCGGATTAATTCTATTTAACATGGGTATACCAAAGGCAGCCGTTTTCCCGGTACCTGTTTTGGCTTGGCCCATAATATCGCGGCCTGCTAAACCGGGTGGGATCGCTTCAATTTGGATGGGGGTAGGGAGCTCAAAACCTTTCTTTTCTATCATCTGTAACAGTTGGGGCTTTAACCCCATTTCATTAAATGTCAGGGATTGCAATTGTCTGTTCCTCCTTATTGGCGGTGACCCAATTGAATTAATGATGGTATCCTGTAAAGATATTCCACTTGAACATGACCGTCCCTTTACTATAACACATAAATGACTTTCAGTGCGCATAAAGATGCATGGGAACCTACCCCCTAACCGGAGTGACCCCATGTTTAATCGGACCAGCCCTTGGCTTATTTACTTACTTAAAAAGAACACACAGTAGGTTCCTGCCCCCACATGAGCCCCAATTAACGCTCCTATCTCGGATACGAGGAAATCGGCAGTACCAAATCTTTCTTCTATCAGGCGCTTTACTCCTAAGGCCCCTTCCAGATCTTGCGAATAGCTAATACCGATAGTTTGATTTTTCAGGTCATAGCCCCGCTGTTCCATAATATCCAAGAAACGCTTTTGGGCCTTTTTAAGACCATGAACCTTTTCCAAAGGTACTATTTTACCATCTACTATTTGCAAGATTAATTTGATATTGAGAAAATCGCCGATCATTGCGGTGGCTGAATTAACTCGCCCGCCTCGTTTTAACATTTCAAAGTTCCCTACAACAAAAATGTGTTGCATCCGCTTAATATTATCATTAATTTCGGCTATTATTTCAGCTTTGCTTTTATTGGCAGCTATGGCTCGGGCGGCCCTTAACACGGTGAGGCCATATCCTACCGAAGCGCTCCGGGAATCAATTACCGTGATTCGTTCGCTATTAACCATATCCCGGGCTATACAAGCAGACTGGTAGGTTCCGCTCAAACCAGACGAGAAAGCAATGTATATAATTTCGTCATCGCTTTCTTGCATCACTTTTTCGAACTCTACCTGCATGCTGGCTATGTTTACCTGCGAAGTAGTAGCGACTAATCCCGGCTCGTCCAGCAACTGATAAAATTCGGAAGGACTAATGGTCAATCGATCCATATATGTCTTGCCTTTGATCATAGTGGTCATATAAAAAAGTTTAATACCGTTTTTATCCAAAATATCTGGGTCCAGATCACAGGCGTTATCTGCATAAAGTATGATTCTCCCCAATATACCCCCAACTCCCCTATGCATCGAATAGTACCTAAAATGTCAACTATTTGACTCCAATATACTGAATTTTACTATGTTTAATAGTTATATACAAGCATCACCCCTGAACGCCTTTGATTGAGACGGTCTTCTTACAGCATATTATCCTTAACCATATTTTATAACTCGCACTGCAGCACCCAGATTTATCTAACCCTCACTATCTTCACAAGTTGTTATTAAAGGTATAGAATGGATGAGCATTACAAAATCCCCTTGGAAAATGAGGCGAAATACTGTGACTGAATTGAAAAAGGCTTTAGGAGCACCTCTTGTTCTCTTCGCCGGCGCCAGCTTACTAATGGGTCTTTATGGCGGACTTTATGAACCCTCTTTCAACAACTACCTGGCCCACACCTATAATGTCAGCCCCTTAGCTCGGGGAGCCTTGGAGTTTCCGCGGGAGTTACCCGGCTTCTTAGTGGTCTTTATCTTTACGGCCCTGATCTTCCTGGCCGATACTCGCATAGCTGCCCTGTCTAGCCTGCTGGTAGGAGTGGCCTTATGGGGAC
>CAZYJA010000061.1:11105-11586 GCA_964647245.1 uncultured Syntrophomonas sp.
CAGTCGTTATATGGATGATCATCTGGAGTGCAGGGGCTCATTTGTATATGGCTATTAGTCCTTCCATCGGCCTGCGCCTCGCCAAGGCAGGACAAGAAGGGCGCCGATTGGGACAGCTGGGTTTTCTGGAATCACTGGGGGCCTTGGTTGGTATGCTGGTTGTATACTGGGGGGCTACCCGTTTCGATTTTTCCTTTGGGTTAATTTTCGGTCTGGCGGGCAGCTTTGCCCTCTATGCCGCCCTATGCCTTTATCTTATAAAACCCCAACCGTTGGATATAAACGTTCCTCGCCGCCTTGTCTTCAAGAAGAAATATTGGCTTTTCTATGCCCTTAGTGTCGTGTGGGGAGCTCGCAAGCAGATTTTTCTTACCTTTGCTCCCTGGGTCCTAATCAAGTTATTCAATTGTGGCATAGAAACCTTTGCCATAATGGGCTTCATCGGCACGGTATTAAGTCTGGTCTTTCGTCCCCTTTTAGG
>CAZYJA010000062.1:0-11520 GCA_964647245.1 uncultured Syntrophomonas sp.
GAGAAGCCGTAATACCAGACAAGGCAAACCCTATGTCGTACAACAAGGTGTTAATCTTTCAACTTTTGAAACATCGCCATTTGACATTCGTATCATATACCAAAAAAACCAAGAGGGTGAGTGGAGCATAACCAAACAGTTTGTGCGGGTAGCACCTCGAGGAAGCAGTGTTGCCAACCTGAGCCGGGGAGGGAGAGCCGAAACCAGCAAAAAAGTTTTTGCCAGCGTCTTGCACCGGAATAAACGCTTAATTAAGGAAAAGCGGGAAGAATTAAAAAATATCTGCAATATGGTAGCCATAACTCTGGAATCTTCCGGCAAGAAATTATATGGTGAGCTAGGACTGGATATCGGTATTGATAAGAGCGGCAATTTTTGGCTAATTGAAGTTAATTCCAAACCCCGTAAAACTACTGAAACTGATTTATCGCAGGGTATTGTGCGCAATACATTCAGGAGGCCTCTACTTTACGCTATTCAATTAGCCGGTTTTAAAAACAGAAATAATAAGGAGTAAATATACGGTTCGAGACACAAAATAAGCCAAAACTATTTTACTGTCAGTATGCTGATTCTGTATAATAACAATATAATGCTCAGTGGCACTATACATTTGAGGCAAAATTGATAACTGGAAAGGAGAATAGTTTTGAACGAAAGATCAACAACAGCAAGAGCACTAAAAGCATCCCTGGTATTCGTATTATTATTGCTAGTAGCGGGAACATTTCTGATTTTCAAAGACAACTTTTTTATGGCCAATGCCGAACCGGATAACAATCTCCCCCCGAGCATTACCAACCCGGTAATAATTGGGCCTACCAATATAGCTGATATGGTTGAAAAGGTTAGCCCCGCCGTAGTAAATATTGAAACCAGTACAGTTGTAACCAGTAGTAATGATGTATTTTTTAATGATCCTTTTTTTCGGCAGTTTTTCGGTAATAATGCTCCGAAACCCCGCCAAAACGTTCAGAAGGGCATTGGTACAGGCTTTATTATCAGTACTGATGGCTTTGTCCTCACCAATCAGCATGTTATAGACAATGCTACCACAATTACAGTCAAAATAGCGGGCAGCGAAAGCAGCTATCCTGCTAAATTGGTAGGGCAAGATTACGAGCTGGATTTAGCCGTTTTAAGAATTGACGCCAACCGCCAGTTTATACCCATGGAATTAGGTGATTCCAACCAGATAAGGGCAGGTGAATGGGTAGTTGCTATCGGAAATCCCTATGGCCTGGATCATACGGTAACAGTAGGGGTAGTAAGCGCCAAAGGCCGACCTATAAACATTGAGAACCGGGTTTACAAAAACCTCATTCAAACCGATGCCGCAATCAATCCCGGCAATAGCGGCGGCCCACTTCTGAATACGCGGGGGCAGGTGATCGGTATAAACACAGCGGTTAATGCTCAGGCTCAGGGAATTGGCTTTGCTATATCAGTAAATACTGCTAAGGATATTATTAATGAACTAATTCAAAAAGGCAAAGTCATACGTCCCTATATTGGAGTTATGCTCCAGGCAATGGACCCCAACTTTGCAGCTAATAACAATATACCCAATTCCGGTGTCATAGTATCTAGTGTGGTAGCGGGGGGGCCGGCCGAAAAAGCCGGCATTAGAAAAAATGATGTAATTATCAGTCTGAATGATACTATGATCGGCAATTATGACCAGCTGCAGGAGTTTTTAAAAACCCAACCAGTTGCCGCTACAGTTACGATACATGTGTTGAGGGGTGGTATACCCTTGGCTTTGCCATTAACTTTAGCAGAAAAGCCATGATTATGAAGGATAATTAGAAATACTTGGCGAAGTAGGTATAATAAGGTGGGACATACTCTATCCTTATATCTATAAAAACAAATAATTAAGATAGCACATGGCAAACCAAACATAAAAGGGAGTGTGAACAGTGGCAAAAATGAGCAGAATTGGGGTTCTGACCGGAGGGGGAGATTGTCCGGGATTGAATTCTGTAATACGAGCTGTTACCAAATCAGCCATAGGCAAACATGGAATGGAAGTAGTAGGATTCTTAGATGGCTTTAAAGGATTGGTTGAGAATAACTATATTCACCTGGACTTGAAAACTATTTCGGGAATCGGGTATCGGGGTGGAACTATACTGGGAAGCAGCAATCGGGATAATCCTTTTAACTTCCTGGGCTATAAGGATGGCCAGGAAGTTTATTCGGATCAATCCGACCGAGCTATCTTCCATCTCAATGAACTGGGCTTGGACGGGCTAATTGTTATAGGGGGAGACGGAAGCTTATCTATTGCTGACCATTTTTATGATAAAGGAATAAATATTGTTGGCGTTCCGAAAACCATCGATAATGATTTATCAGCCACTGATGTAACCTTTGGGTTTAACACTGCGGTCGAAACTGCTTCAGATGCTTTGGACCGACTCCACACCACGGCTGAATCCCATCATCGGGTGATGATACTGGAGGTTATGGGACGCTATGCGGGTTGGATTGCCCTTCACGCAGGTATCTCCGGAGGCGCGCATGTAATCCTGATACCAGAAATACCCTATCAGATAGATAGTATTATTAAGAAAATACGCCAACGGCAGTGGCATGATAAAAAATTTAGTATAATTATTGTCGCCGAAGGTGCTAAACAATTAGGGGGGGAAATGGTGATTCAAAAACTGGTGCCTGAAAGCCATGATCCGATAAGACTTGGTGGAATTGGCAATCAGTTAGCTGAGCAGATTGAAAAGCTAAGTAATATCGAGACCCGGGTTACCGTTTTGGGTCATTTACAAAGAGGGGGATCCCCTATACCATATGATCGAATACTATCCGCCCGCTATGGAGTAGCTGCGGTTGAGGCTCTGGCCAAGGGTGAATATGGCACAATGGTAAGCCTACAGGGCCAGGATATTGTCACCGTCCCCATTAAGGATGCCATAAAGGAACAGAAGAAGGTTAATCCTGAGAGTGATTTAGTGGAAACAGCCAGAGCCGTGGGAATTAGTTTTGGCGACGAATAACAACGAGTAGTTATGAGGGGGAGGGTAATTCATGGTTTATAAGCCTAACAAAAATTATGGTGGCTGGCTGGGTTTGGGAATAGGATTAATAATATTTACATTTGCGATTTGGGGGATAAATTTTGCCCTGGATGAAGGCGACAATACCCTGAGAATACTTTTATTGATTCCGACCTATCTGTTTGCGCTGATTTATGCCTGGTTGTTATTGGGCGCGTTTAACCTGAAATATAAGGTCGATGAGGATGCTTTGGTGATTACTTGGGGTTTGCACAAGAAAATAATTGGTTGGAACCAAATAAAAGAAATCATTGAGGTCAAAGGCCAAACTAATTTCAATCCATTTCTTAGTGCATCCTGGCCAGGGTACATGGTTGGTCTATACTCAGCTAAAGGGTTAGGATCTTTCAAAATGTTTGCTACCGACGCCCAAAAAGGCTTCGTATATATTAAAACCAAAAGTGGGTTCTTTGGCATTTCCCCAGCAGATCCAGAATTCATTAACATTTTAGCCAGCAAAACCGGTAATGCTTTTACAACTATCGATATGAACCAAATACCCCCGGAAGAAAAAGGTATTTCACTGCAGGACGACCGTTTCTTCGGCCTCTATTACAAGTTAAATGTAATGTTTTTGGCTATATTCGCTGGCTATGTAGCGATATTTTTCCCGGGATCAGAAGCTCCCCGATTCATTATTCTGTTATTGGTATTGGCCGTAGCTTTATTTTTATTTAATGTCAGCAACGCGAAACGCCTCTTTCAATTCAGTGACCAGGGGGCTTACATGACCCTACTGGTTGGACTGGCTGTAACTGGAATATTTGTTTTGCTGTCAATATCCGAGGTTGGCTTTGGAATATAGGTATTTAACCTAGCTGGTTCACTGTAATATATATTATGTAAACTACCAGATTGTTTCAGGTAGATTGAGGAAGGAAAAGATGATATGCAACTAGGACTAATCGGAATGCCTCAGGTAGGTAAAACCACCTTATTTGAACTTTTGACCGGGGTCTCTGATAAAGGTAACAATCAGGGGAAGACTAACACCGCCATTGCCCGGGTGCCGGATAATAGAATTGATTATTTATCAGGCATATTTAAACCCAAAAAGACGACTTACGCCCAGCTGGAGCTGATCGACATACCCGGGCTAATGCCTGGTGCGGAGAAGAGTGCTACGATCTTTTTGGATACGGTACGTAGAGCCGACGCCTTATTACATGTGGTGAGACTGTTTGATGATGAATCTATACCCTTTATATATAACACCATTGACCCGATCCGTGACATCGAAACTATTAGCTATGAATTATTACTCTCCGATCTGGATCTTATCGAAAAAAGAATAGACCGAATCAACAAAAACAAAAAAAGAAGTTTAATGCTCAAGGAGTTAGGCTTGCTAGAAAGGTTAAAAGATGCTTTAGGCGACGAAAAGCCAATTTCATCGGTGGAGATTGATAGTGAAGAGCAAGATATACTGAGTACATATCAGTTTCTTACCAACAAGCCGCTTTTACTGTGTCTGAACTTAAATGAAAACGATATTAAAGATGGTTTGTATCCTAAGAGAGAAGAAGTAATCAGATATGGAGAAGAGCATCAACTTCCAGTAGTAGAAGTGGCGGCCAGCATCGAGAAAGAAATTTCCGAACTGGAACCAGATGAAAAAGATGTCTTTATGGAAGAACTTGGCATAACCGAGACTGGGCTGGTAAAGATAAGTCGTACCATGTACCAACGCTTAGGGCTGATTTCCTTTTTCACCGTGGGAGAGGACGAAGTACGGGCCTGGACTATTGAGGCCGGCACTAATGCCAGAAAAGCTGCCAGCAAAATTCATTCCGATATTGAAAGAGGCTTTATTCGAGCGGAGGTGGTTGATTACCAGGTGTTCAAAGAGCTTGGCAACATGGCAGCCGTTAAAGAGAAAGGCTTATTCCGATTAGAAGGCAAAGAATACATAGTAAAGGACGGAGAGATCGTTCACTTCAGATTTAACGTATAAATCGCAATAAATATACCCTTACCCGAGGACCCACTTGCCAGGGCAGCAGGTGGGTCCTCTTGCTGTTTTACCATTTAACTACAGCATAAATTTAACATCATATGACAGGTCATATTGCACGTAGTAATTTGATATTTCATATTATGGACTATCAAAATAAATTAACAATTGGAGTATACAAATGAGCAAAGTAATAATAAAACCCTTGAGGGAGTCAACTAATAAGGCAAAAGCCATCGTTGGTGTTCTTAGTACTCCGAAGAACCCAAAGTATCCACTACCAACCGGGAAAGGCGCCAAATTTAATCAGGAAATGATTATCGCGGCTCGAAACAAAGGAATAGTAATCTTTTGCTTTTATCCCGAGGATATTAATTGGCGAGAAAGGAGAGTCGTAGGCCACACCTATATTAAACAAGGCAAGAAAGGCAAATGGATCAGAAGCTTGTTTCCGATGCCTGACATTGTATATAACCGTCTCAGCTATAGGAAACATGAACGTCAAAAGAATGTGCAGAATCTGCTCACCCGACTGGAGAAAGAGCCGCGGATACATCTTTTTAATTCCCGTTTTCTTAATAAATGGGAGGTTCATCAGAGTCTAAGCCGAAACAGTTTATCCTCGGACTTAGTACCTGAGTCGTGCGCGTTTAATCTTGATAACCTTAATATGATGCTTGGCAAGCATGAAGCCATATTCATTAAACCAATCAGCAACAGCATCGGTAAAGGTATTACCAAAGTAGAGCGCAGATCAAATTCGCGATTTATTTTCTATAAGGTAGCAGCTTCAAGCCTCGGATGGAATAAGTGTATGCCGAATCAGCTTTACCAGAATCTTAGAACCCGGATTTCAGATGACAATAGATACATTATTCAGAAGGCCATAGATTTAGCTCAACTGAAAAACAGATTATTCGATTTGAGAACTGAAGTTCAAAAGAATGGCCAGGGGGAATGGACTTTAATCGGTGTTGGAGTACGGGTTGCTGCTCGGGGGAAATATGTCACCCATGTACCCAATGGGGGTTCCCGGGCAGTATATAAAGATGTGATAGATGAGGTTTTTGGTCATTGCAGTACAATTAGGCAAAGTCTGGATAGCCAGCTGAAATATATTTCCAAGACCGCACCCCGGGTCCTGGAAGAGGACTTAAATGTATCGCTGGGAATACTGTCAATTGATATTGGCATAGATAAGAACGGAACCATGCAAATTATCGAAATAAATTCCAAACCGGCTGGATTCGATGAGGATGATATTCGTAAACGACACCTGGAAAACCTTATCGAGTATTTTCTTTTTATCGTTAATTCCAAAAATATTAACCAGGGGAGAAAGGGTAAGCTATGATTTTAACTATTATTCATAAACCCAATCAGATTCTAGAGCCCATCGTAAGTTTTATGGAAAACAGGGGCACTATTTTAAGCTTCAAAGAAGAGATTATTGGTACATCTGCGTATTCGAGCATTTCTGCCAAGTGTGGAGTTTCTGATCGCGAGTATTTAATAAATAGCCCCCAATCAATTAAAAATACCTTTGACCCCAACCTAATCCAGCAAATAATAAACATTAATGGCATTGGGCATCGCAACGCGTCCGGGATTACTTTAGGCGGAGAATTTGATGTATTGGTCTTCGAAATGTCGATAATATCTATCAAGCAAAAACTGTTTGGCAAGGCTTCGACGCAGATAAAATACGTGGAGGAATCACAGGTTAAAAAGATAGCCGATCTGGCCAAACGGGTGGTTTATTTACTAGGACTCGATTACGGTATGGTAAAAATTGTTCTTACCGAAGCTAGAAGAGCTAAAGTCCTGTCGGTTAATTCATCACCTCTCATTAGAGATAAAGATGTAAAAGCCCTACTTAGGAAATTCGATAGGGTAATCGCCAACACTGAATCTATAGGCAACCAAGAAGTTAAGATGGGCGCTGACCCAGAGTTTATGTTAGCCAATGCCAAAAATGGGCGGATGGTTCCCGCATCCCAATTTTTCCCTCGCGAGGGATCAGTTGGCTGCGATAATATTCGCATCCCATCCCGTCAGCAACGGCCGGTAGCCGAGTTAAGACCGAAACCGGATTATTCTCCATTACAGCTATTTGCCAATTTAAAACAAACCTTGTATTCTGCCAATGCACTTTCTCCATATAAAAATATTAAGTGGCTGGCCGGAAGTCAACCTTTCAGTGGTTACTCAATCGGTGGTCATATTCATTTTAGCAATGTTAGTTTGAGCAATCATGTTTTAAGAGCCCTTGATAATTATGTAGGACTACCCCTATTTCTAATAGAAAACCAGATCTCTGCCGTTAAGAGACGTGAAAAATATGGCTTTCTAGCCGATTTCCGGACCAAAGATTATGGTGGTTTTGAGTATCGCACTCCTGCAAGTTGGCTAGTATCACCAGAAATTGCTAAAGCAGTGTTCTGCCTGGGCAAGATTGTAACCAGCAACTACTTACAATTAACCCGCAACTCTTTTATAACCGCGGAAGCCCAAAGAGCTTTTTACCAGGGAGATCAGGATTACTTACGACCCTTGTTCAAGGATCATTGGGCAGATATCCAGAAATTAAGCATGTATAACAGTTTTGCGGAAGAATTGGATTTAATTGCTTATATGATACAGAATGATATCCATTGGGATGAAAGGGCTGATATTCGCAAAGCCTGGGGAATTACCAACGTAAGTCGCAGCGAATACAAAAACGCCAGGCTTGCACGCAATTCCAGTCCGGTTCGTACCCAATCCCCAGTAGCAACGGTAAACTCAAGTAGAAACAGTAGTAACCGGAACCGGAGAAGCAGCAATATCAGCCGTGAAGCCACCTCCAGCCCGGTTTATACATCAACCCATCGCTATTATAATTAAAAGGATTTAACTTACTATACTTAACTTACTTCAATTTATTCTATTTCATGTTTAAATGACTTAATAGCATATTAGCTGCCTTCAGTTGATAGTTAATACGGGTAGATAGAGGATCCTTGGTACAACTTTCAAATATAAAACTATTTACCCCTAATACTTTAGCTGAAGCAGATGCCAAACTGCCTGATACCGGATATCTAAGCAGGGAAAAGTCCTTATATGATGTTTTAATACCAGCGTTCAAAGATTTTACTATTTTGCTTGCAATATTCTTAGTTGGGGTATCAGGGTAGTAGATTAGAGATTGTCCTACTGAGGTCGATGACTTGACTTTTTGATAGTTAATTCCTTCATGCATGTCAATCAACCAATCAACATCATAATTTTTAACTACATTAAAGATAGCAGTTGCCATGGTGCTATCAGGTCTATCTGATCTGCTGGTTGGGAAATCCCGATTAAGATCTGCTCCACCCATACTCCGCGTGTGGGCGGCAACAGCCCTCTTATTGGCCTGGGGAATTACAATTAGGGTCCCTCTCTTAATTGAATAATTCTTTACCTGTGCAGCTGCCTTGTAACCTGCTGGCTCGTTGCCGTGAACGCCTCCTACTATCATAACAACTGGACCTGGAACACCACTCTTAATCACATATAGTTCCGTTGCATATTTAGTTCCCGAGGCAATAATTCTTTTCGATGTTGCTGCCTGCGCAGCCTGAGGCATAGCAATCACACTAGAAAAAACAAAGACCCCCACAATAAACATCAATATGTAATTAGAAACCCGACTTCTTCCTTTTTGCATTACTTTCATTCCTTCCCTAATCAATTTGTAATTTGAAGTAAAGTAAGTAACATCAAAATTCTACATTTATTTACACATTCCTGCTTCATTCGCCTTGTAAATACTGCCACTAACTGACAAAGCCGAATCAGCACGGTGTTTCAGCTCTGATATTTATTTAGGGATTTTACCTCGCAATGAAATCATCGATGTGCAACGATAGATATTATTGAGAATAATTGGCATAAAAATAAGAACCGTTAATTTACAGAACGGTTCTTATTAAGGGTTCATATTTGATTTCCGGCAAGCGTTTTTCTAGAGTTGCAAATAGTTCTTCAGGCTACCCAAATTTAATGACCTCACTTCGAAAGTCCGTAATTTCACAGGTATCTTGATATTGGTCAAGGGTATCTTCAATTGCGCTGATTATTATGTCTACATCGGCATACCCTGAACATAC
The DNA here is from genome assembly GCA_964647245.1 of uncultured Syntrophomonas sp. GTDB lineage: Bacteria > Bacillota > Syntrophomonadia > Syntrophomonadales > Syntrophomonadaceae > PHAA01. The sequence continues at coordinate 9,168 of CAZYJA010000062.1, forward strand.
TGCTGCAAATCCTAAGGTGGATCTTTGCCATAGGTCATGGTAATCAACCTCACAAATGGAAACCCTAAATTGTTTCTGTATTCGGGTAACTATGCTTTGAATTGTTTGCCTCTTATCCTTCAACGAAGATGAATGGGGAAGGAATAGTTTAGCCTGGCCATAAACAATATACACTTTCGGCTGCCCCCCGGAATTCTATATCACAATATTTTTATTATTGTACCCAACCTTACCAGTAATCAATGTTAATCACAATGTCTTTTACAACTTCCTATAATGAACATTATGTAAACTAGCAGTTTTTCTTTCCGCTCGACCACTATTAGCACCTTGGCTAGTTTACAGAATGTTATTCCCTGCCCTGCGAGTAACGGCATTTTTATATTCATCGCCGTTTAGTGCATATAAGCCGACTTTATATCAGAAATTATTAAATAGTATTACTAAATCTAGTATCAATAATCAATAATCAATAATAACCTTGACGAGATTGATTTGCGCCTTATTGTCCTTACTTGGGGTAGATTTCTAGACCGTAAATATTTACTACCCATGTATAGCATTATTTTGAGGCTGGTATTGTTGCTTTGTTATCTATAATAAACGTTCCCCTGCTCGTTGCTATCAGTTTCCCGTCTTCATTTAATAAGTTGGCACCAATTACTGCTACTGTCTTGCCTGCCTGTATCACATAACCCTCAGCTCTGAGCTCAGTTCCCTCCCTAACTGCCGACAAATAGTTCAGGTTAAATTCCACAGTGTAACCGGTATTACCCAAGGATAAAACAGTCCACCCCATCGCTGTGTCTGCTAAAGTGGCAATGATTCCACCATGTAACATACCCGTAACGTTTATATATTCTTTGCCCGGAATCATTTTTATACCCGCTTGTCCTTTCCCAAAGTACCAAAGATTGATGCCCAAAGTCTGTAAAGGACGTGAGTTTTCAAATCTGTTATGCAAAATACGGAAAAGATCTTCGCTAATCCCCCTGTTTTCGGGCTCGGTTTTGTTCATACAATAATTCCTCCTTATGTTTATTTCCAATTCTGTGATGTAATTACTTCTAAAACTCATACCGTACATATTCATACTTGCAGGGATGGCCGGCAGCTATAATCTCTATGAATACTCTCAATACCTATCATGTGACCATTTATATCAGCCGAATGATAGTAGCCAAGACCACGGGCAGCTTGTATCTCCGCTTCAATTTCAGTATGATTTTAATTACCTATAATTTGGAAATCTTTCCCGGAAGGCTTTACGACTTGTTTAACCTGATATTGGCTTTTGATATTTTTGCCATCTTGATCTGCTACGGTTTTCGTCATATATATTCCAATTCCCTTCTTAGTTGGGACTTCCCTGCCTTATTACTGTATTTTACCATCAGTAGGATTTATATGGCCTTTATGTTGCTATTTTCAAAGCTTCCTCCAAATTGCCCAACATTTCCTACCTACAAGAAAACGGCCGCTTAGGGACATTATGGGCGCAATGATAGGGATAACCGTCCCAATGCTCCCCGATTTAATCGTTCACTTTCTATTGTTAGGATACGCGTATTAAACCTCAATCCTTTTCTCAATTGACACTATCCGTATTTCAAGGTTTGAAACTTAAAAATACAACCCGGAATTAATATCCATACTATTTTTACATAACAATAATCGTCCGGTAATACATCTATTGTAATTCTACAGATTCTATAATATATTTCAACTTTGTGAGATAAAGAAATTTGTAGCTGGGAAGGTAACTGACTTCTTCATTGAACGCGGAAAGAAAAGGCACTGATGACATGCATTATGGTTTATATGGTACTTGAAGGAGTGAAACATGACTGTTGAACAAAGGCTATGTCTTCTTGCTCCCGTCCCTACCCTGATATTTTCTTTATTTTCGAACATCAAATAATATCATTCAAAAGCCGACGAATTGTTCGCATTATTACATAACTCTGTGCAGTTTATCTATTACCGCTTTTTCATCGTGCAGGAAGAAAACAAGACTGCCTTGGTTGCTTTCGAAAATGAAATCTTTGAGGCTTTTGCTATTGTAGATTTCGTAATTTCCAACAATAGCTAGCTTGTCAGCATACCGCCAAAGATAAGTGTATCTTCGTTTATGGGATATTTAAAAGGAAAGAGCGCCCTAATGATTTTTGACAAGCATGCAAATCTAAAGTGCAAATTTGGGAATAGACACTTTTGGGCGGAAGGATACTACGTCAGTACAGTAGGACTGAATGAAGCAACTATAAAGAAATACATCCAAGAACAGGAGAAACATGACATTATGTTGGATAAGCTCAGTGCAAAAGAATACGAGGACCCTTTTAAGGGTAGC
>CAZYJA010000063.1:0-767 GCA_964647245.1 uncultured Syntrophomonas sp.
GATGGGCTATGTCCCACAAGATGATATTGTCCACGGTGACCTTACTGTTCAAGAAGTATTGACTTATACAGCTCGTCTTAGGATGCCAGATGATAGCTCAGAAAAAGAAATAAACGATGCCGTGGAGCAGGTTCTGGCAGATGTGGAATTAATAGACCGCCGTGATGTCCTGGTAAAAAATCTGTCAGGTGGACAAAGAAAAAGGGTTAGTATTGGAGTTGAATTGATTACACGACCGGGTCTTTTCTTTTTAGACGAGCCAACTTCAGGGCTTGATCCGGGGTTAGAACAGATTATGATGCAGCTGGTTCGCAAACTAGCCAATCAGGGTAGGACTATCATATTGGTGACTCATGCGACGTTTAATATTAAACTCTGTGATAAAGTTATATTTTTGGCTGATGGCGGGAAATTGGTCTTTTTTGGAACGCCTGATGATGCTCTGGTATATTTCGGCGCGATTGATTTCGCAGATATTTACCGGAAAATTGCCAGCGAGAAAACTCCCGATCAGTGGGCTAAAAAATATTCCAGTTCAGAAATATGCCGAAAATATGTGGATGACGGAAGGGGCGGGGCCAAACAAAAGCTGAATGCTGGATTGGGCAAAGATATCAAGGAAACAAAGCCGCCTAAAACATCCTCCATTCGGCAATGGTGGATTCTCACCACACGATTCTCCAAGCTCATATCCAGGGATAAGGCTAATATGGGTTTATTACTATTACAGCCCCTGATTATAGCTGCGTTAATTGTTATGATATTTC